>CAJWMA010000206.1 GCA_913042995.1 uncultured bacterium
CGGCTTCCTGGCCGCGGATGCGGCAACCGTATTTGCGCGGATGTTGAATGGCCTGCTTGTTTTTTCGCGGAACATCCCGGGGCATTGCTTCAACCTGCCTCCGCCGGGATTTGCCATGGTCTCCATCTTCTACCTTCTGCTTGGCGCGGGAATATCAAAAAAAACACGAGGAACCGCCCTGCTGTTGTCCTTCCTGATTCTCCCCATCACCCTTATCGTAAACCTGTCCGCCGGTAACGAAAACAATCCTAGGCTGATCCACCTGGATGCTGGAGCAGGGTCGGCCGCGTTGCTGGAGCTCCCCGGGAGCAAGAGAGCCTTCCTGATTGATGCCTGCGGAAAAACCAGGACAGGAAGCTGGCGACTAGCCCGTTCCCTTCTCGACAAAGGCCATCGACGAATTGATGGAATCATCCTGACCCATCCGCATGTCGACCATGCCGGAGCGCTGCCCGTACTTACGAGGTCACTGGATGTCGGAGAGGTCTTCTGCTCGGAACATTTCGATCGGGAAGAATACGGAGAAAAGCTTCTCGCCAATGCGCGAAAAGAAGGAGTCATCGTCAGCAAGGTTCGAAGAGGACAGTTGCTGCGGCTTCCCGGGCCGGAAGATATCATTCTGCGCATTATCTACCCGGATCAGACTGAAAACCTGCCCCTGGCTCAACATGCCAACGAGATGTCCCTCTCTTTCTTCATCGAAATCGGACAAAAACGGATCCTCTGCCTTGGCGACCTTGAGGAAGACGGGCTGGCCAGGCTTTTTGAAACAGAAGAAGATCTCAATTCTGAGATCCTCATCCTCCCCCACCATGGGAGAAGTAACAGCCTCTATGACATCTTGCTGAAAAAGGTCTCCCCCACGACCGTGGTAGTTTCCGGAGACGGTCAAGGACAAGCCGAAGAGACTTTGCTCCGGATTGAACTTTCGGGCATCAAAACCTACGCCACCTGGCGAGGCGGCAGCATTCAAAATGAGTGGAATACCGCCGGCATTAAAACAAGCTATGTCGGCAGATGATCAGTCCACCGGGCTGTCGGATTGAATTTCACGGCCGGTATCGGCGGCGTGCCGCACGAGCTTCCTCACAAGCAGCTTGTGGGTGGCGATCGCCCAGCTCGAGGCGACTCTCTGCAGGGTACTCAGGATGACGTAGCAGAGAGTCACCCAGAAGATGGCCGTGGAAGAAATCCCTTCGAGATACGCATAAACCAGCAGCGCGGCTACAACCGCCCCGGCCAGGAGATGCGACAGCGCCCCTCCGCGGCCGGACTCGGCAGCGCCGGCCTTCTCCATGAGAATCTTCTCCAGCGAACTGAATCTCACCTGGTTCATTCTTTTTACCTCTCGAGATAAGCTTATCCGTGGGTAGCAGCAGTCCTGAACAGCCTGGCAATATTTCGTTTAAAGGGCGGCTCCAGGAGACCCTGCTCGGTAATAAAACCCGTCACGTACCGAGCAGGTGTAACGTCGAAGGCCGGGTTGTACACATCAACCCCGGGAGGAGCCGTCTTTGTGCCAAATCCCGCGGTAACCTCAATGCTCGCTCGCTGCTCGATGGGGATGCCGGCTCCGCTGGCGGTGTGCGGATCAAAGGTCGAGCTGGGAGCCGCGACGTAAAAAGGTATGTCGTGCTCGCGCGCAAGCACCGCGACTCCGTAGGTTCCGATCTTATTCGCCACATCTCCATTGGAGGCGATTCGATCGGCGCCGACGACCACGCATTGGATCTGCCCGGTGCCCATCAACGAGGCGGCCGCGTTATCGCATGCGACTGTGACATCGATCCCCGCCCTGCGAAGCTCCCAGCTTGTCAGCCTGGCCCCCTGCAGCAGCGGGCGCGTTTCATCAGCGAATACCCTGATCTTCTTTCCTTTTTCTACGGCGCTGTAAATCACCGCGAGCGCCGTACCCATGCCGCCAGTCGCCAGGGCGCCCGCGTTGCAATGCGTCAGCACGCTCCAGCCGCTTCGAAGCAGCTTCTGGCCATGGCGCCCGATCGCCCGGCAAAGACGCTGGTCCTCCGCGTGAATCTCGATCGCCTCATCGAGAAGGCCCCGCAGAAGCTCCGGAAAAGAAGCGCCCTCTTCCTCCAGGGCCCCGGCGCGAGCCTCCATCCGGTCAAGCGACCAGAAGAGGTTGACCGCGGTCGGCCTGGATCCTGCCAGGCGTTTCTTGACTCTCGCAAAGCTTCTCCTGGCACCGGCGGCGGAGGCGGACGCCGTCTCTCTCAGGCCGAGGACGACCCCATAAGCCGCCGCGACTCCGATCGCCGGAGCTCCGCGTACCGCCAGGCGGCGAATGGCATCGATAACCACGGAGAGTTCACGAATACGAAGGTATTTCACCCTGGCGGGAAGGAGCGTCTGGTCGAGCAAGGAGAGATAGCCTCCCGATCCGCCAACCCATTTCAGGGTGAGCATGTGACCCTCGGCATCCGGCCTCGGGCCACGACCCTTGCGGACCGAGCCGGAACTCATGAGAGCCCTTCGCTCTCCAGGCGTTCTTGGGCTCGAGCGTCCTTGGCCTCTACCTGCTGAACGAGGCGATCCTTATAGGACGTCATAGCCTCAGCGAGTCGGTCATCGGAAAGCGCCAGCATCTGAATCGCGAGGATGGCCGCGTTATGAGATCCATTCACAGCGACGGTCGCCACGGGAACACCGGGTGGCATCTGGACGGTTGCATAGAGCGCATCCACTCCATGCAGGGCGCCATTCTCGATGGGGACGCCAATTACCGGAAGGGTGGTCTTCGCCGCGAGAGCCCCCGCAAGATGGGCCGCTCCCCCGGCCCCTCCTATGATCACCCCGAAGCCCTCGTCACGCGCCGATGCCGCAAGCCCCAGCGCCTTCTCCGGTGAACGGTGAACCGAACACACAGCGACCTGGTAGTCGACCTCAAATTCTTTCAGGCACTTGAGCGCTCCCGACATAAGATCAAGGTCTGAATCGCTTCCCATCAGGATCAAGACTCGCTTATCCATCTCTACCTCGTATCAAGCTGTATAGTTTAGTTTTACGTAAGGAAACCGACGAACGCTGTCAGCTCCAATCCCGGCCGGTCAACAACTCGAATATCTCGCGATACTTCGTGGTTGTATAGCCTGTCACCTCGTCCGGAAGTTTTGGAGCCGGCGGGGTCTTGTCCCAGTCGGTCGACAGAAGATGGTCCCGTACGTATTGCTTGTCAAAGGAAGGTTGCGACTTGCCGGGCTCGTAGAGATCCATGGGCCAGAACCTGGAGGAGTCCGGAGTGAGAACCTCATCCGCAAGAACAAGCTCGCCTGTCGACGGACGCACGCCCCACTCGAACTTGGTATCGGCAATAATGATCCCGCGGGTACGAGCGTATTCAGCAGCCTTGAAGTAGACCTCCAGGCTCTTCGCCTTCATCTCATCCGCCCGCTCCTGGCCAAGGATCTCAACCATGGTCTCGAACGGAATATTCTCATCGTGTCCCTCTTCCTCCTTGGTCGATGGAGTAAAGATCGGCTCGGGAAGCTGGCTGGAGTTGACCAGTCCATCGGGAAGCGGAATATTGCAGACCGTCCCGCTCTGCTGGTATTCGGCCCAGCCAGAGCCGGCAAGATATCCGCGAACGATACATTCCACTGGCTGAATCTCGAGCTTTTCCACGATCATGAATCTTCCGCGAAGCTGCTCCGCCTGCGGCGCGCAACTCTCGGGGAGATCATCCACCTCGGCCGAGATGAGGTGATGTTCGACTCCCAGGAGGTCGAACCAGAACAGCGAAAGCTGGGTCAGGATCCGCCCCTTGTCCTGGATACCATCAGGCAGGACAACGTCAAAAGCGGAGAGCCTGTCGGTCGCCACAATCAGGTACTTGTCCCCGAGATCATAGAGGTCCCGAACTTTACCCCTCCGCACAAGATTGGCACCGGGAATCTCTGATTCCCTGATAACCGAAGATGTTCCTTCAATAGAACTCATAGCGACTCCTCGTTTATTCCGTCACTAAAAATCAAAAAACAACCCAACTCCGAATGTCACCACCGCTACCACGCGGATTATTTTCAACTCGTTGAAAGATCAGGCCTCCGGAGACCCTGAGCATAACAGAAAGCGAGGGCCAAGGCATCCGTCACATCCTGCGGGTCGGGCAGTTCAGAAAGATTCAACAGACGAGCCATCATCTTCTGGACCTGGGACTTCGAGGCCTGGCCGTTTCCCGTCACCACCTTCTTCACCCTGGTGGGAGCGTATTCCGCTATCTTGAGATCGTGGAGCGCTCCGACCAGCAGACCGACCCCCCTTGCCTCTCCAACCTTCATGACACTCTCAAAACTTCTTCCGTGAAAGACCTTCTCGAGCGCGAGCACTTCCGGCCCATGCTCCCTCACAATCTCCTCAAGAGCCTCGTAGAGCTTCCTCAACCTGATAGGAATATCCACCTTCGCGCCGGTTTTTTGAAGATGAATGGCTCCGTAGGAAACCACCGAGAGCTCGCCTCCCGGCCCGGCATCGATAACCCCATAGCCCGCTACCCGGGTTCCAGGGTCAAAACCAAGAATACGGACGTGTCCAGACATCAGAACGCTCTCTCCTGCGGAAGCTCGTCACTCTTCGTCATGATTGTAACTTTCCCCGGCTTTTCTGCATAGACCCGGGGGCGGCAGGAATGCCCAGGCTTCAATCGTGGTACTGAGATTCCCGCTGACGAAAGAGAACCCTGATGGGGATCTCTTCGAACTCAAGCGCCTCCCGCAACGAATTGGCGATGTAGCGCCGGTAGTCATTTGAGAAGGCCTTGGGATGATTGACGAATACCACGAAAACCGGCGGACAGGCGGTAACCTGGGTAGCGTAGTAGATCTTCCCGGACTTCCCTCTCTTCGCAGGCGGCGGCCGATGCTGAAGAATAGCCTTCATCACACGGTTCAACTGTCCGGTTCCAGCCCGTAGAGATGCGCGCTTGTACAGGTTCTGAGCCAGGTCGATCGCAGCCTGGGTATTCCTGGAATCCTTGGCCGTGGTAAAAACGATCGGCGCGTAGATCATTCCAGGCATACGGTCGGAGAGATACTTGGCGTAGGCCTCGGTGGCAATCTTCCCCCCCGAGAGATCCCATTTATTGGCCACCATGACACAGACCTTGTGAGCCTTGGAGATTGTCTCACCGAGCTTCTTGTCCGCCCGGGTAATCTCCTCGCTGGCATCCAGGAGAAACAAGACCACGTCAGCCCGCTGGATAGCGCCGAGAGTTCGAACCTGGCTATAGAATTCGATAGAGTCCTTGATCCCCTTGCGCCTCTGGATCCCCGCGGTATCGATCACCACGAACTCCCGCCCATCTTTCTGAAACCGCACGTCTACAGCGTCACGAGTCGTACCCGGAACCTCGCTGACAATAACCCTCTCCTCCTGCGCCATGGCGTTTACGAAGGTCGACTTGCCTACATTTCTCCTGCCGACAACGGCAATCCTCATCACCGGATCCGTCTCGATCCCGGCGGTCGGCCAGACCTTCTCTGAAATTTTCTGGAGGAGATCCTTACGGCCCCAGCCTTCATTGGCGCTGACGCCGTGGGGATCGCCAAGACCCAATCTGTGGAACTCATGCACTCCCGACTCCAGGTTGGGATGATCGACCTTGTTCGCGGCGAGTATCAGGGGGATCTCCTCTGACCTCTCCCGAAGCCGCGCGGCCACCAGCCGGTCAAGCGGGGTGATACCATCGCGGACGTCGACCACAAAGAGAATCAGGTTCGCGCCCTCCAGGGCGAAGGCTATCTGGCGCTCGATGTGATCGCTCAGGTCGTCCTGGTCAACGACCCCGATACCGCCGGTGTCGACCATCTCCATCACCACGTCGCGGAAGGGGACCAGCGCGCTCACCCTGTCCCGCGTAACCCCGGGCGTGCTGTCGACAATGGAGATCCGCTCTCCGGCAAAGCTGTTGAGCAACGAAGATTTCCCGACATTCGGACGTCCAATAATGGCTATCACTGGCAAGCTCATGATTCACCTTCCCCGGCGGAAGCTTCCCGATCGGAAAGCAGCATGGCTGCGTGCAGGAGACCCAGGTGCGTCTTGTTATCGACAATCCTCTTCTCCCCTGAAACTCGACCCAGCAATTCCGCCACCAGGGTTTCAAGCTCAAGCTCATGAACCTCCAGGTGCTCTGTCGCCTCCAGTCTCTGCTCTCCCGGCTCAAGTTCGCCGGCCAGGAAAAAGTGCATCGGCTGGGATGACATTCCGGGAATCGTATAGCGAACGCCCAGGGACTCCATCGTTCCAGCCCGGTAGCCTGTCTCTTCCTCCAACTCGCGCAGGGCCGCCTCACGTGGAGACTCTCCCTCATCGATATGACCGGCGGGGAGCTCGAACATTCGTCCGCCGACCGCGGGCCGCAGCTGCTCAATGAGGACAACCCTCGCGCCGCCGCCCCTCCCGCTCGACTCGAGGAGGGGAACGATCGCCACCACCGGCGGCAGCGAGATCTTCACCTGGGAGCTCTCGGCATCATCGGGAAATCGGCAGCTCAGCATCGACAAGCTCACAAACTCACCTCGATAGAGCGAGCTTTCCTCGAGAACCTCGAAGTTTTCATCCTGCCTCACTCCGGGAAGCAGGGCTGACTCGTTATTGGATTTCAGCGGCTGTGTCATGATCCCTCGCTGCCCGCTACTGTAGCAGAATC
>CAJWMA010000207.1 GCA_913042995.1 uncultured bacterium
GCTGGTGTCCGGAGGAATCGTCGGGAACTCTCCAGCATAGACATTCCCGGTCGACCCATTGAGACTCAGCGAATCTCCTGACTTGAAGACCCGCTTGCCAATCTTGAGCGTCTTGCGCTTGGCATCAATGTCGAGCTCGGCGCAACCGACGATGCAGCACTTGCCCCAGCCGCGGGCGACGAGCGCCGCGTGCGAGGTCATACCTCCACGCTGGGTCAGGATCGCCTCCGAGGCCCACATGCCCTTGACATCCTCGGGGTTCGTCTCCTCGCGGACCAGGATGACCGGCTCACCCTGGACGTCATCATTGGCATCTAATTTAGCGACGCGCTCAGCCTCCTCAGAGGTAAAGACGATCTTACCCTGGGCTCCGCCGGGCCCGGCGGGCAGACCCTTGGCTACAGCCTTGGTCTTCGCTTCTACAGCCGGATCGAGGATATCGTGGAGCCATTCGTCAAGCTGGTCACCTGAAACGCGGCAGACGGCTTCCTTCCGGGTGATCAGTTTTTCCTTCACCATGTCGACCGCGATGCGCACGGCCGCCGTACCGTTTCTCTTACCCACGCGGCACTGGAGCATGAAGAGCTTGTGGTCCTCGATGGTGAACTCGATGTCCTGCATGTCGCGGTAGTGGAGTTCGAGGCGCTTCTGAATCGCGTTGAGCTCCTTATACGGCCCGGGCATGAGCTTCTCGAGGGTCACCAGGTCCTTGTTATCCGCGGACTGAGATGCCTTGTTGATCGGGGCCGGGGTGCGGATTCCGGCGACCACGTCTTCACCCTGGGCGTTGACGAGGTACTCGCCGTAAAAGATGTCTTTAACATCCCTGCCGGGGTCGCGGCTGAAGGCGACGCCGGTGGCGCAGGTGTCTCCCATGTTGCCGAAGACCATGGTCTGCACGTTGACCGCGGTGCCCCACTCATGCGGGATCTTCTCGACCTCGCGGTAGAGGATCGCCCTCTCACCGTTCCAGGAAGCGAAGACGGCACCCAGGCCGCCCCAGAGCTGCTTCTCACCGTCATCAGGGAAGGACTTTCCGAGCACCTTCTTGACCAGCTTCTTCATGTCCTCGCAGAGATCCTTGAGATCCTCAGCGCCGACATCGGTGTCCTCGGTAACGCCTAAAGCCTTCTTTTTCTTATCAAGGAGATGCTCGATCTGGTGGCGGATTCCCTTGCCCTCTTTCGGCTCGATCCCGGCGGCCTTCTCCATGACCACATCAGAGTACATGGTGATCAGGCGGCGGTAGGCATCGTAGACGAAGCGCGCGTTGCCGCCGGTCTGCTTGATGAGGCCGGGGATGGTCTTCGAGGTCAGGCCGATGTTGAGCACGGTCTCCATCATTCCGGGCATGGAGATCCTGGCACCGGAGCGAACCGACAGCAGCAGCGGGTTCTTCGGGTCACAGAACTTCTTCTTCATGACCCGCTCGGTCTTGCGGATCGCGGCGTTAACCTGCGCCTTCAGCTCCGACGGATAGCGGCGGCGGTTGTCGTAATAGTAGGTACAGACATCGGTGCTGACAGTGAAGCCGGGCGGCACCGGAAGCTTGAGCTTCGGATGTCCCGCCATCTCGGCCAGGTTCGCGCCCTTGCCGCCGAGTAAATTCTTCTGCGAACCGTTGCCTTCCGCCTTGCCGGCGCCGAAGAAGTATACGTACTTGGTCTTCGCCATCTCTTCCAATCCTCGTTCTGCTGTTTTCTTTATTAGCTGTTCTGCGCAAAAGGGAAGGATTGTAGGACATCGCCCTGTACCCACAAACACCAAAATAGCGCGGGCCGCTCCAGGCAAAGACCGGTAAGACTTGCGGAGGCACCGGGGAGCGTTGAAAAGATCAAAATCGGTCCCTGGGACCTGCCAAATACCAAACATCCGGCCCTTTTTCCGACCCGACCCGGCGAAAATAGGCCCTGGTGGTGACAAATCGGTGACATAAAACCGATAAAGTTTCTCGTGACTGGTTCGGGGCTGTACGCCCTTCCGTAATTGAAGCAAGACCCAAGCTAACGATCTGGGCGGACATTCATGTCCCACCCATGGCTTTACAGCCAACCTCCGCTGGACGTGATTCCGCTTCCCCGGGCCTGTCGATACCGTTTCAGGCGCGGGCCAGGACTTCCCCAAAGGAGTCCTGGCCTCGTCCGTTTTTCCATCCGGGTTCGCTCCCGGAAAGGTCACTCGGTACTTCGCAAGGCTGGCAAGCCGCAGGGGGGAGCTCGGAACGAACGGTCCCGGAGATTTTTCTGGTTGGAGATTCCACCGCAGCAGGGGGAAACTCTAATATAGTCGCCGGGTAAAACCCGTTACGTCTGACCTGCCTCCCAGGAAATCGTCAATGAAACTCTCGATCATCGGAACCGGAAATGTCGGCCTCGTTACCGGCGCCTGTTTCAGCGCCCAGGGACACGAGGTCCGCTGCGCGGACATTGACGCCGAGAAGGTCGACCGGCTCCAGCGTCTCGAGTTCCACTCGGAAGAGCCGGGCCTCACGGACCTGGTCGCCCGGAACGTCGAGGCCGGACGGCTCAGCTTCACCACGGATACACCCGCGGCCGTCGCCGGCTCAGAGGTGGTCATCCTCTGTGTTGAGACCCCGCAGGGTGAAGACGGAAAACCGGACCTGGAACGCATCCGCGCGGCGGCACAGACCATCGCCGAGAACATCAAGGGCTTCACCCTCATCGTGGTCAAGAGCACCGTGCCGGTGGGAACCACCGAGACTCTTCGGAAGCTGATCTCAGCCTGCACCGAGGAGCCCTTCACCATCGCCTGCAACCCCGAGTTTCTCAAGGCGGGAAGCGCGGTCGAAGACTTTCGCGAGCCCGACCGGGTGGTGGCCGGCTGTGACGACGAACGCTCATTCGAGCTGCTGCGTGAGCTCTACCAGGATTTCACCGGGAGCGGCCCCCTTCTCAAGGTCGACACCAGGACTGCCGAGCTCATCAAGTACGCCTCCAACGCCATGCTGGCCTGCAGGATTTCCTTCATGAACTCCCTGGCGGGCCTCTGCGAACAGCTCGGAGCCGACGCGGGCGAGCTTGCCCGCGGCGTCGGGCTGGATTCAAGAATCGGTCCCGGGGCTCTCGCCGCCTCCCCCGGCTACGGCGGCTCGTGCCTGCCCAAAGACATCCGCGCCCTGATCGACACTCTCAAAGAGCATGGCCTCGACGCGAGATTATTCGAAGCGATTGACAGCGTGAACGAGTCCCAGAAGGCCTCCCATATCGAGAGGCTGCGCTCGTTCCTCGGTGACCTGCGCGACCGGCGGATCGCCGTCCTCGGCCTCAGCTTCAAGGCCGGCAGCGCCGACACCGCCAACTCGGCCGCCGTCAGGCTCATCGGCCAGCTGATCGAGGAGGGCGCGGAGGTCGCCGCCTGGGACCCGGCGGCGATGGAAAACATGCGCCGGGTCTTTCCCGACATCGAGTATTCGAGAGACCCCTACGAGGCCTCGCGAGGCGCCTCGGCCATTGTCATCCTCACCGAGTGGGATTCGCTCCGGAAGCTCGATTTCCAGACCCTTGGCGGCCTCGTCAGCAACAAGCTGGTGCTCGATGGACGCGGGCTGTTCGACCCCGAGGTCCTGCTCGCGCTCGGATTCAGCTACTCGGCGGTAGGACGCCCCCCGACCCTGCTGGAGCCCGGCTGCCCCGAGAACGCCGTCGACAGCCGGGACTCGGAGAGCTGACGTCCGGCATTACTGACTCGTAAGCCCGGGTCATCGAGGATATAACCACGGCAGCGAGCCTGGACCTGATCATGAACACCGAAAATTCAACCCGATCTGAATCTGGCGCATCCGAGCGCGGCGAGGCCCTGAAGGACGTCAGAACCGTGGTGGTCAAGGTAGGAACCAACGTCCTCTCTCGGCCCGATGGTGACATGGCACTGGGGAGAATCCATGGCCTGATAGAGAACCTGGCGGACCTGAGACGCCGGGGAATCAAGGTCATCCTGGTAAGCTCAGGCGCGATCAGCATGGGAATGAACCGCCTGGAGTTCGACAAGCGGCCGACCTCCCTGCAGGACAAGCAGGCCTGCGCCGCGATCGGCCAGATCCAGCTCATGGCGGTCTACCAGCAAGGCTTCGACCGCTACCAGCTGCCAACCGCCCAGCTCCTTCTCACAGAGGATGATTTCGCCTCAAGGACCCGCTACCTGAACCTGCGCAACACGATGTTCAGGCTCCTCGAGATGGGCGTCCTGCCGATTGTGAATGAAAACGACTCGATCTCCACCAGCGAGATCGAGGAGCCCGGGGCCGGCAAAGGCGCCGTCTTCGGAGACAACGATGAACTCTCCGCGCTCGTGGCATCGAAGCTCGATGCGGACCTTCTGTTGTTGTTAACCGATGTCAATGGCCTCTATGCCAGCAGTCCGGACCCGGGGAGCGGCGAAAACGAAAAACCCCTCTCGATTGTCCGGGAGATCACGAGCGAGATCACGGCCATGGCGGGAGACAGCAGTGATGAACGCAGCCGCGGCGGCATGGGCTCGAAGCTCCAGGCCATCACGATCGCGGTCCAGAGCGGGATTCCCGCGATCATCGTCAATGGATTGACGGCGGATGTTGTCCGTGACGCGCTTGCCGGCGAGGATGTAGGGACCCTCTTCCTGCCCGGAAAACGCCTCAAGAGCAGGAAGCACTGGATCGCCTACGCAAGCTCCACCACTGGCCGCGCGGAGATCAACCCGGGAGCCAGGGAGGCTCTCGTCGAGCGAGGCTCAAGTCTCCTTTTCACCGGTACCGTCAGGATCGAGGGAGATTTCAAAAGAGGCGACGTCATCAGCATCATCGACGACGATGGCCAGGAATTCGCCCGGGGCATCAGCAACTACGATTCCGGCCAGGCCGAGGAGTTGCTCGGCAAGGAGCTCGATGAGATCGCCGATGCCGATTTCCCCGAGTTCATCACTCGCGACAATATCGCTCTGAAGGAATAGCTGGCGGCTCAGCGATAGAGCAGGTAGGGCGCGCGCCGCTTCAGGAAAGCTGCCAGCTCCTTCTTCCAGCCGGAGATGATCGGCGCAGGCCGCTTACCCGCCTCGAGCGCCTTTCGCAGGGAATCGGTTCCGGCAAGCCGGTCGAAGGCGCGCTCGCGAAACTTGAGCTTCCCCGGGTGCTGCTTGCCGATCGCGCTGAGCAGATGGACCGCGACCGCAACCGAGCGGTAGGCTCTCGAATCGGTAACGTGAAGCTCCACACCGGAACATTCCTCGCCCGAGAACTTGCTGAAGGAGGGCTTGAACCAGGCCGCCCTGAAGAGAACTCCGGGCAAACCCAGGCTGTTGAGGGTCTTCGCGAGGCGGCGGCCATCGAGCCAGGGTGCGCCGACCAGCCTGAACGGCCGCGTCGTGCCCCTCCCCTCGCTCAGGGTCTCCACCCCCTCAACCAGCACCATGCCGGCATAGACCAGGGCGGTGTCCACTGAGGGTATGTTGGGCGAGGGAGCGACCCAGATGAGGCCGCTGTCGCCATACCAGCCGCGGCGGGTATAGCCCTCCATCTTGATCACCTTCAGCCGAGCGCCGATCTTCCTCTCCCCGTTCACCAGGCGCGCGAACTCGCCGGCCGTCAATCCATGGCGAAGAGGCAGGGGGTGCGGGCCGACGAAGGACTCGAAGCTCTTTGAGAGCAGCGGCCCCTCGACCGTTTCACCGCCGATAGGAACCGGACGATCCAGCACCCAGACCTCCACCTTATTCTTCGCCGCTGCCTCCATGACCTTGATCAGGGTCGCAAGGTAGGTATAGGTTCGAACCCCAATGTCCTGGATGTCGAAGATGATGACATCCAGCCGCTTGAGAACCTCGTCCGCCGGACTTCGGCTCGCGCCAAACAAGCTGTAGACCGGGGTGCCGGTGGCGGCATCCTTCGCATCGGCCACCTTCGCCCCCGCTGCCGCGGCCCCCCGGGCTCCATGCTCCGGCCCGAAGATCGCCTTCAGCTCAACCCCCTTCGCCCCGGCGAGCAGATCGATAAGGCTGACAAGGTGACGGTCTACCCCCGTTGGATTGGTAACCACACCGACCTTCTTTCCCCTGAGGTCCTTGAAGCCGCCGGCAGAGGCGACCTCCAGGCCGGTTCGAATACCGCGGCCCTCCGGGCGGACATCCGCAACCGTCACAGGTCCGGCGGAAAACAGGAAAACGGCAAAAAGAAAGGCAAGCTGGTACGCGGCGCGCTGGAACATGGATTCTATTGTTGTGACCGATGTTGACTGAAAATCTCTGATACGACTGCGCTGACATGCTAACCGAAACCGCCCGGGCGCTCATCTACTCTGCCCGGGAGAAGACCTTTGCCCGGGCGGCGGAAGCGAGAACCTCGCCACAATAGCTGTGGAGAAAAGAAAACCCTTTTCTTAGGCTATGCTCTCTCTTCTGAAGCAATTACCCCCCGGCGACCCGGTTCCCTTGAAAACATTCTACCTCATCGACGGTCACGCCCAGATCTTCAGGGCCTATTACGCTCCGTTCGGGGCGCAGCTGAACGCGCCCGATGGAGAGCCCACCAAGGCCACCTATATCTTTACGCAGATGATGCTCGGGATTCTCGAGAAGCAGAAACCCGACTACTTCGCGGTGGCGCTCGACTATGGAGACTCGAGCACCGAGCGTAAGGAATTCTTCCCTGAGTACAAGG
>CAJWMA010000208.1 GCA_913042995.1 uncultured bacterium
CCCCCGAGGATAACCACAGCGATCGGGTGTTGCAACTCACTGCCGATCTCTCCCTTCGCCAGCACCAGCGGGACGAGGGCCAGGGCGGAGCTCATGGCGGTCATGAGAATTGGCACAAGGCGTTCACGGGCACCCTGTACGACAGCGTCTTTCTTTGCCACTCCTTCTTCTTCCATGAGATGGTAATAGTGCGAGATCAGGAGCAATCCGTTGCGGCAGGCAATTCCGGCCAATCCGATGAAACCTACGAGGGACGAGATGGAGACAACCGGCGCCACGTAGGTTCCATGTCCAAAAAGAGCGCCGATGTTGCGAAACAGATCTGGTGATTCAGCGATGAAGAGCGCAGCTACACCGCCCACCAGTGCCAGCGGCAGGTTGAGGAGGATCAGCAGGACAGGTCGCGCTGAACGGAAGGTGGAATAAAGTATGATGACAATTACGCCGAGGACGGCCAGTGAGGCCAGGAGGATTCGGCTGCTGGCTTCTTTCTGCGCCTCGAACTGTCCTCCGTATTCGACATAGGTGCCGGGGAAATTCCTGACTACCGGGTCGACCTGGGCCCTGATCTCCTCAATGAGATCTCCGAGATTGTGTCCTTCGGCGACATTGCAGGAGATCACGGCCTTCCTCCTGACGTTTTCCCGGGTGATGAGGCTGGAAGCTCGCTCTTCGATGACCTCGGCCACATCTCTTACCCGGACGATGGCTCCGGAGGGAGCCTGCAGCGTGAAGGCGCGAACATCATCGAGATTTCTGCGCGAGGCGCCCTCGAGGCGCAGGACAATGTCCATTCTCGAGGCTCCTTGATTGACGACGCCGACTGTCTGTCCGAGAAATGCGGTCTGCAGCTGCCCGGCGGCATCGGCTGGGGTCAGTCCGTAGTGGGCGAGCCTGGTCTTGTCGAACCGGACAGGGACGGTGTCGGTCAGCACCTCGCGATTGGCTACCAGGTCGCGCACCCCGGGTATGGGAAGCATGGCCTTTTCAACCTCTGCGGCGATCGCGCGCAGCTCTTCGAGGTTGTCGCCAAAGACCTTCACCGCGATGGCTGCTGGTGTGCCTGAGAGGATATGGGAGAGGCGGTGGTCGATGGGGCCGCCGATTTGCCTGGTGATTCCCGGGGAAGCATCCAGGAGACCTTCGAGAGCATGTCTCACCGCGGCTGGGTCGGCATCGGCTTCGATGCGAACATCAATCTCACTCGCGCTCACCGGTTCAGCGTGCTCGTCCTGTTCGGCCCTACCTGTGCGGCGAGTGACGGCCGCCACGCCGGGAATGGCTCCGGCCTGGAGCTCGATATGACGAGCAACCCGATCGGATTCCTTGAGTGAAGTTCCCGGCGGTGTATTGAGGAAGAGGGTGATGCTTCCTTCGTTGAAGGCGGGAATGAAGGAGGATCCGTAGGTCAGGGCAAGGAGTACGGCGGCGCCCAGGAGCGCGACTGAACCGGCAAGAACCACCGCCCGTGCCCGGAGGGCAAGGTTGAGGGCGCGCTCGTAGAGAGCTTTCAGGATCCGGACGAACCACCCCTCCCGTTTTTCTCCCGCGGCGGAGGAGCTGGGCAAGAGGTAGTAGCAGAGGGCCGGGGTCACGGTCATGGCAACGAGCAGCGAAGCTGCAAGGCCGATGGTGTAGGCGATTCCCAGGGGCCGGAAGAACCGCCCCTCGATGCCGCCGAGGAAGAATAATGGTACGAACACCAGGATAATGACCACTGTTGCCAGGATGATTGCCTGCCGGACCTCGACGCTGGCCTGGTAGATCACCTGGAGTGGGTCGCGGCGCTCAGCTTCTGGGAGGGCTGCGTTCAACCGAAGCCGCCGGAAGACGTTCTCTACATCGACTATGGCGTCGTCAACGAGAGACCCGATGGCCACGGCAATCCCTCCAAGGGTCATCACGTTGAGCGTAACTCCCCAGGCATCCAGGAGGATGAGTGTCACGCCGAGGGACAGAGGGAGAGCTGTCAGGGTGATGATGGTGGTCCGGAAATTGAGGAGAAAAAGAAACAGAATAATGAGGACGAAGATGGATGCGTCGCGGAGCGCCTCAAGGACGTTGTCCACCGCGACCGTGATAAAGTCGGCCTGGCGGAAGATGTTTCGTTGCAGGGTGATTCCTCCCGGCAGGGTGTCCTCGAAGTTCGAAAGGATCTCATCGATTCGTGATGTGAGTTCCAGGGTGTTTGTGCCGGGGTTTCTCTGGATCGACAGGATCACCGCGGGGTGGCCGCCGGCTGACCCGGTGCCCCGGCGTGGGGCTCCGGCAATTCCGACCTCCGCGACCTGGCCGAGGGTGACCGGGGCGCCTTTCCAGTGTCCGACAACGGTGCTGGCGATGTCAGCGGAGCTCTGTACCCGGGTGTCAGGCCGCAGGGCGAGTTCCCGGCCGGAAACGTCGGGGAGATACCCCGCCCCGACCGGTGCGTGGGCCGCTTTCGCCGCTTTGGCGACCTGTGAGAGGCTGAGCCCATAGCGGAGCAGGTCGTCCGGCCGGGCTCTAACCTGAAATTCCGGAAGCTCTCCGCCGACCGCGCCGACCTGGGCTACGCCGGTAGCGGCCAGCAGGCGGGGCCGCAGGTCGAACTCGGCTATTCTTCGAAGCTCGAGGGGGGAGACAATCCCCCCGGGACTTGTAAGGCCCAGGAGCATGATTTCGCCGGCGAGGCTGGCGACGGGAGTCATCTCAGGTGGGTGGGTATTGGCCGGGAGCGAGCCCTCTATCCTCGCCAGCCGTTCGGCTATCAGCTGGCGGTTGCGGTAGACGTCTGCTCCGAAGTCAAACTCAGCCCAGACGATGGAGAGCCCCAGGGCGGAGCTCGAGCGCAGGCGGCGCAGCCCGGCGATGCCGTTGAGGGCCGTCTCGATCTGAAAGGTGACGGCGCGCTCGACCTCTTCGGGCGCGTAGCCGGGAGCCTCCGTCATGATGGTGACGGTGGGCGCGTTCAGCTCCGGGAAGACCTCGACCGGCATTCGGGGGATGGTCATGGCGCTTGAGACGACCACGGCTGCCGCGAGGGCAAGGACCAGCCCGCGGCGATTCAGCGACCAGCGTATGAGTGCGTTCAACATCGGTTGTTTTCCTGCTCACTCATCCTTGAGATGCCAGGTTCCATCGGCGTGGAAGTGGCCGCCCTTGGGGGCCTTGCCCTTGCCGGTCTGCTTGAGCTGGTGCTTGCCCTGGTCTACCACTGTGTCGTTTGCCAGCAGTCCGGCGATCACCTCGACAAAGCCGCCGCCGCTAAGTCCCAGTTCGACAGGCGTTCGGATGACAACATTCGCTTTTTCCGGATCACGGCGGAATACGATCTTTTCGAGACCATCGCTTACGATGCAGCTGAGGGGAACCAGGACCTCTTCGCTGGCGCTTTCTTTTACCAGGACCTGGGCCGTGGCGGAGAGCCCCTGGGGCAACTCCTGGCCGGGGTTTGGCAATTGCGCCTCCACCTGTACCCGCCTGGTTGCTGAGTCGGCCAGGGGTCTTGGGCCAAGCAGGGTGGTTGACACAGGGGGGATCCCCCCGGGCAGCGTAACCCGTACGGGGGCGTCGTTTTTCAGCAGGGGAAGGTCTCCTTCGGGAATCCAGCCTCGGAATCGTAATTCGCCGGGATCGAGGATGAGGGCCAGGGGCTGGTTCTTATCCAGGCTTTCTCCCTGGGTGGCAAAGACATCCACGATGATCCCAGACGCCGGAGCGCGGATCTCTATGGATTCAATGGTTTTCCATGCTTCGTTTCCATTCCTGACCTCCATGAGCTCCTCAAGGGTACGTCCACTGAGGAGGGAAAGAGCTTCAATGCTCTCATCTGTTTTCAGTTGGGCCTGTTTGCTGAGGAGGTCTTTCTCAAATACAGCTTCCCTCAGCTTGTCTGATTTTATGGAGGAATCCATTGCGGCCTGGGCGGCCTCGGTAAATTCGCGCTGGGCTGCAAGAACCTCCCGGGCGCCAAAGGAGTTTGTGCTCTCGTTGAGCTTTTTCAGGTCATTGAAACGTTTGAAGCTGGCGCTTTGAAGCTCAAGGACGAATTCTCTCTGGGTCGTTCCCTGACGCTCCCTGGCCGCTGCCCTCTGCGTGTTCTCCCTGGCGATTTCACTCCTGCTCATGGCCTCGATCAGTTCCCGCTGAGCATGGCGCAACTCCGGAGACAGGATTTTCGCTATCACTTCCCCGGCGGTGACTTTTTTCCACTTCGCGACAATACTTACAATCCGTCCGTTGGCCGGGGCGCGGAGTTTCCAGCGATGGGTGTCGGGTACGTAGAGCTCTCCGGGGACGGGCAGCCAGGAGCCGACCTTTCCCCTGGTGACGCTTGCGAAGGTGATGCCAAGGTTGTTCACGGCCCCGGGAGGAAGCGTGATGCGGTTGGTGATCGTTGTGCCAGGCTCTTTTGATACTTTCTCCTGGTGTTCCCCGTGTCCATGGTCGTGGTCATGGGAGCAAGATGAGAGCATCGATACGGACAGAATCATCGCTGCCACTGCTGGCCGGCTTATTTTCAGGCGGTTCATTTCTTCTCCTTTTCGGAGTCTTTATTCGAGGGGTCGTCCAGCACGATGGCTCCCGCTGTCGCCGCGCTGAAACAGGCGATCGCCGATTCCTGTTTCAGGCGCAATTCCCGTACCCGGGCGCTGGTGATGGAGCGCAGGCCGGCGAGAACCTCGAGGACATTGCTCTGGCCTGCCTGCAGCCGGAGATCAAGAGCCCTGCGGGCTTCAAGGGCGCTCGCCATGGCGCCAGCGCTGTAGTTGCGGAGGATGGTTTCTTTCGCCTGGAATTCAGCGCGAGCCTTCGCCTCGGCATGGGTGAGCTTAAGCAGCGCGTTCGATACCTTCTCACGGGTGGCTTCACGACGCTGCGCGGCTTCAGCGATGCCTCCCTGGTTGCGCTCAAAGAGCGGCAGCTCGATGCCTGCTCCCGCGCCAAGCGATGCGTCGCCCTGGTCGCTCTCAAATTCGGGCCCGATACTGATGGCTGGGTATTGCGAGGAGATCTCGAATTGGAGGGCCGCCTCAGCCGCCTCGTGTTCGCTGAGCGCGCTGACGATCTGGGGGTGAAGGAGCATTCTCCGCCGATCGGGTCGCGGCAATGCGGGCATCAAGGCCGGCTCGGGATCTAATTGGATAGGGACCTCAGCGTCTGGGAGCAGGCCTGTGGTCTCGAGTAGGTCTCGCCTGGTGGATTCAAGCTCGACGCGTAAAATCTCCAGGTTGGCCCGGGCATCGTCGCGCTCGAGTTTCGCCAGGTAGGAGGTTACACCGTCGATTTCGCCGGCCTGTTTGAGAGCGTCAGTCCATTGGAGAACACGCTCGCTTCCGGCGAGCTGGGCTTCGAGGGCGGCGGAGGTTTTAGTCAAGGTCGAGATGCGGATGAAGGCGGCGCGTACCTCGGCGAGAACACGGAGCTCCACGGACGCTGCGCGCGCCTCGGCCAGGGTCAGTTTGCGTTGGGCGAGGATCTTCTCCGCTTCGCGTTGCCCCCACAGGGGCAGCTCCCAGGAGAGCCCGGCCGGAAGGATCAGGCCGCCTGCGCCGGATGAGATTCTCGGGCCGAGGAAAAGTTCCGGGTTTGAGAGGAGGCCGGCTCGAAGGAGCTGCGCTCCGGCGACATTCTGTTCGCTTCGCGCGGAGCGGATTTCCGGTGAAAAGGAGAGCGCGAGGGTGTTCGCTTCCGGCAGATCGAGGCCATCGCCGAGGTCCACTGTCGCCCGCAGGGGGATCCACGATGGGTTCCCTCGCGGTGGGACTTCGAACTGAAGAGGCTGAGCGGCGCGTTGCTCCAGCTTCCTGATTTCCTGGAAGGGGTCGACCTGCAACGGCGAATAGCCAGCGCAGCTTGTCAGCAGGTAGGCCCCGACGACAAGGCTGATCCGCGCGTGCTGGCGAATAATGGACACATGGCGGGCTGAAGGTCCTTTCAGTAAGGACATGGCGCCGCCGCAAATTTTAGCGGTCATGAAACGAAGTCTCCAACGTACATCCTGAACAGGGCCTGGGGAAAGCTCCAGGCATGGTCGACGACAGCCAGGCTGTCGTCTAAAGAGCGGTTCAGGCTACGAAGGGAGGGGCCCGCGGAGATGCGATCAGCCGCGGCGGGAGCCGTGGAGGGGGGGTGTCGTAAAGCGCCGTCGCCTTGTAGAAGCTCGATGGCTCGATAAGCTTGATGGGGGTCGGGAGAAGCGATAGAGCAACGAAAACTATCGGAGCTGGGGTTATTGCCAGGCCGGGAAGGAACTCAGCGTGGTCTTCGTCCTGGTGTCCTGGATGCCCGCCTTCGGCCGGTTCGGGCCTGGGATGCTGGGCGTGATCGTGGTGGTGATGATCATGGTGGTGTCCCGAATGGGAATGCGTATGATCCGTCGGGACTTCAGCGGTTTCACCCTGGTCATCATGGCAATGGTGCATGAGGGCAAAATGGAGTGGGTAGGCGAGCGGTTGCAGCGCGAAGCAGAGGCCTACAAAGGCTCCCAGGAGCATCCCGGATGCTTTCTTTCGCTGTTGGTGAACCATCTCGTCGATCCTTCAATTACCGCGATGAAATCTCTTCAATAAGTATATCATCGTAAAGTTGCGGTGTTATGGAGGCGACCTAATTACCATCTCCCGGGCATCAATTTTACCG
>CAJWMA010000209.1 GCA_913042995.1 uncultured bacterium
GCCCGGGATTCCGCCGGCAGCAGGCACCAGGCGATCAGGAGAAGGGCCGGAATCCGCATTTCTGGGTCGATCATGTGGTGATCTCTATTGCAGGCAGGTAAATTTCCAGGACGCCTGGGGTCGAGCCAGGCTGACCGCACGATTCTCCACCAGCCGGCTCGGCAATTCCATATTTACCGGGTTCCGGCGACCGATTCATTCTACATCCGTGGAAGGGAAAATTTCTTTAAGCCTGTGGTGGCGATAGCTGAATATTTTCTCGACGTCGCGCTTCACCAGGAGCCGATTGATGATGGCCCCGCCCAGCACGGCGTATTCGATCCGGTCGCGGGCGAGGGTTCCTTTTTCGTGCTCGATGAAGGCGTGCTCGTGAACCCACCTTCGATAGGGTCCCTTCACCTGCTCGTCGACAAACCTGTGCGGGGGCTCCCAGGCTGTAATCTTCGAGCGCCACCGGATCGGAAGCATCCTGATACGCAGCTTGTAGTCGATGAAGGTTCCCTCCTTCATTTCAATCGGCAGCTCGGTGAGAATATTGAAATGAAGCCAGGGAGGAGTCAGCTCGTCCAGGTTTTCCGCCCGGGAAAAAAAGGGGAAGATTTCCTCAGGTGAACGAGGCAGCAGGATCTCCCGCTCAAGAACATGGATTTTCATTCGCTTTTGGAGCCTGCTTGAAGAGATGAGAGCCCGGCCCTTGTTTCATTTTCCCGCGGGCTGGCACGGGACTACAGGAGGCTTATTCTTTTTCCCGGTAGTTTTTTTTGTAAAGAGGGCGGCGGCGGGCAGAGCCTGTTTCTTGATGCCGGGACCCTCCCATGAGACCGTGAATTTTTCCTCGCCTGCTGCCTCGAAGAAGTTGGCCGTAAACGGATAGAAGCCGGCTTTCAGCTTGATGGTCCCGGATGCTTCTGAGTAGGCGTGCAGCCCGTCGTTTTGAACAAGGATCCTGTCTCCGATCAGGAGGCTGCTTCCATCGTCAGAGCCCGCGTAGAAGGTATAGATTCCATCTTTCGGGATCCTGACAAAGCCGCGAAAGCGCAATCCAAAGTAATCTTTACCGGCGAGACCCGGGGGTATGGAGAGGGAGCCGGCTTTCCCGTTGCCGGCCGCCTTCAGCTTGTCGAAATCGGGAAGCTGACTCCAATTGCCCTCGTAGACATCGAGGTCGAGGCCGCCAGGCTTTCCAGGCGGTTTCTCCAGTGCGATGGTCGAAAGCAATGGGGCCAGCTTCAGAAGGACGGCCTCACTTTTTTTCCCTCTCAATATGGAGATCGGAAGCTCCTCGCCGGCGGCTCTGTTCATGAGGGCCAGGTGAAACTCGAACCCGCTGGTTATCTTTCGCCCGCCGGCGCCAGTGATGAGGTCTCCGGGCTGCAGGTTCTCTCTCGCGGCAGGCGAATCCGGAGCGACCCGGGTGATCCTGGCTCCGGGCTCCAGCATGTCAATCTCGAGTCCGAGCAGGAAGCCATTGAGATTCTCGGCATTGATGAGCCGGGGGAATCTATTACGAATGTGGTCGATCGTTATGGCGAAATTCAGGTTCTGGCCATTGTCATGTTGCGAGGTGATCACCCCGATGATCTGTCCGAGCGCGTTGATGAGCGGACTGCCGGAACTTCCTCCGCTGATGGGCGCGGTGGTCTGTACCACAGCGGGGAGATACGATGTGCTGGTCGAGGTGGAACGTTGCAGGCCGCTGACGATGCCGGTCGAGACCGAGTGAGCCAGTCCGTTGGGGTTTCCGATGACGAGCGTAGGTTCTCCAAGGACCAGGTCGTGGCTTCGGCCAAGCGAAAGGAAGGGGAGAGATTTGCCGGTCTCTATCTTGAGGATGGCAATGTCCTCCGCCGGCAGGCGCGCCAGGATCTTGAAGATATACTGGCTTCCATCAGCGAAGAGGGCGAGACCCTGCGGGCGGTCCTTGTTGCCTACCACGGCCATGATGACATGGTCATTGGTCAGAATGTAGCCCTCTGGATGGATCACGGCGCCGCTGCCGGCCGCAAAATTGACCAATCCTTTTGGGCCGCCGGGCTGAAAGTTACGCAGGGCGACGATCGACGGCATGACGCGCTTGATCAGGTGGACTGTCGGGTTGTCGCGTTCAGGGGGCAGGGGCGCCGTTTTTTCCTTCTTTTCGTCTGCAGGCATCGAGCCGGGGAAACAGGCCAGCAGAAAGACGGCCGCGGCGGCCAGGAGGAGCGTTCGTTCCCTCGAATCGGCAACGGTTCTGGTTGTGTATTTAGCGCGGATCACAGCAACGATCTTCGCCCCGACAAGCTTTCTTGTCGAGCAAGATGTTGAGGCGCGGAATCTTTCACTGGCAGGCAGGGCTGGCGGCGCAATCAAGATCATCATCGGTTTTGTCGCGCCGGCAGGATGGGGCCGCGGCGTCCGGAGCGTTACCACCCAGGAAGAGAAAATTGAAGATGAGGATGCCGTCACTCAGATCTAAGAGGCCGCTGTCATCTGAATCACCCGAGTCAAGGCAGGTTGGCGGGTTCTCCCCCAGGAAGAGGTATCCGAGGATGTTGATTCCATCGCTGATGTCGATGGAGCCATCGCTGTTCGCATCGCCGCGCAGGAAGAGCGGGGATCTTTCCACCGCGGCCAGGTCGACGACCCTGGGGAGGTGGTCGGAAGCGGAGACCGTGTCCGCGGCACGCAGGCCGCCGTCGGCCAGGGCATCGACAGGCATGGACCTGGTCTCCAGGGTGAAGGAGTGGATTGGACGGATAGCGCTGCGGGTGTAGAGAATATAGTCAAGTTTCTCGGGCCAGAAGGTCGAGTTGTCGGAGCGCCAGGTGTAGGCCATCCGGTCATGGGTATGTCGGGATGGGAGATCTGCCAGCGGGGAACCATCCCAATCCGGTTCGAAATCCGGACCGTAGGTTTGCTCATCCTGGATGTCGCCATCGGTGAGAGTTCTGAGCTGGCTTGAATAGCCGACGAGGTTGAAGTCGCCGGCGTGGATGATCGGGGTGCCTTCGGGAAGCTCAAACGCGCCATCGCCTGTTTTCAGGATCCTGATGGCCTCCATCAGCTCATCCGCCTGCCGCTGGCGGCCTTCGTCGTCGGTGCAGCAGGGCAGGTGAGAGTTGATGCTCAGGAGGGGAGTTCCAATGATGTCGCTGGTGTCGATCAGCGCAGCGATGGTCCTGCGCGCGCTGGTGAGGGGGCCCTGGTAGATGATTGGATATTTCGAGGCTGTGAAATTCCAGCGATAGTTGCCGGTGACGTGCCAATTGCTCCCGGGGAACCAGGACCTCAGCCGGTCGGTCAGCCCGGCTCCCGTGCTGCTCTGTTCCTGCAGGAGCCAGATGTCGGCATCGATCGCCTGGAAGATTCTTTGAAAATGAGGCGATCGCTCAAGGTTGAGGATGCCCGGGTTCTTGACGTTGTAGGTGGCGAGGCGAATGGAGTCGCCCCCTGGCCGATTGATATCGATGGGCCTGGCTGGGGGAACCTCCCGTGCATCGATGGTGTAGGGGAAGCCTCCCGGCTGGTCGGGAAGCAGATCTCCTTCGGCGCTCGAACTGGAGATGACGATGGAAATCCGCCGGTCATCAGAGTCCAGGGCGATCGCGTCCCGGGCTATGCAGAACTCGAAGATTTCCGATGTAACGGTGGGCGCGCTGAGGATGGAGATGTTGGCGTGCCTGAGTCCGCGGCTTCCGTTTTCGTTGTGCCGGGTTCCCGACCGGCAGCCGAAGCACCACTCAAGCTCAGCTCCGATTCCATGAAAGGAGCGGCCCGTCCCGGGATCGTCATCGGCATCGATGAAGAGACGCATTGTATTCCATGCCTGCAGGAGCTCCTCCGAGCCATGGAAGGAGAGGTAGATGAAGAGGTAGTTTTCATCGTTGGTGATTCTGATCTCGGAAAAATCTTCGCTTTCGGCCGTTCCATCTCCCGCGGGATCGAGCTGGGTGGCCGTGATCTCGTTCCAGTCGTCGAAGAGTCCGTCAAGGATGATAGGGTCGGAGGCCAGGGCGGGGGCCGGGATGAGTGCTGTCGTTAACAGCAGGGGCAGCCAGTAAAATGCTCGGCCGTACATTCCGGGAGATCTCCAGGGCGGTATTGAAACGGTCTGCCGCAGCGCGCAAGAGCTCGGCGTCTGGTCCTTCAGGTAGATGTTCCCGCCTGGAAGCTTCCGGGTCAAGGATGGTATGGCCGCGCGGATGCGCCGGTTCGCCTGGATGAAAAGAGGGCCGCGAGAGTTTCCTCCCGCGGCCCTCGCGCTGCGCGGACACTAAAGAATGACGGTCAATGTGGTTGTCGAAGAGGCATGAAGTTCAGGCATGGGGGAAAGACCGGGCTGTTGACCAGGTTCTCAAGGTCGATTTTTCGCCTCTCGAGATCCGCGAAGTCGCGGTTCAGGCCAGTGCAGGGGTCGGAAACCGTGATGCCCGTAAGAAAACCCGAGAGACCGGCCGGGGATTGCTGCGGGTCGATGTGGAGAAATGGAGTTGCCGTCTCTCCTGCATGACATCCGTTGCAGGTAGTCAGGGAGAAGTTATGCCGCGCATCGGGATTGTTGATGCTGCCGCACCCCGGTGAACCATCCCAGAACATGCCGAATGGGGTAGGCGCGTTTCCGCCAAGGAAGGGAGCTCCCGAAGGCAGCGAGAGGGGGACATCGTAGGTCCCCGATACGATTGCAGCCTCGTTCTGGTTGATGAAATCGGTGAGCGTTGAGGTGAGGTTGAAGGAGAGGTCGGGGGTCATGGCGACGGCCACCGACCGCAGGTGTCCTGAGTCGTAGTGTCCCGGAGCCTGGATCCTGAACTCGCGCAGCTCCCAGGGCGCGTCGAGAGCGATCTCGTTCGTTCGGATCTGATTCAGCGCGCTCTTGTTGGGGAGATTCGCCGGATTGGCGCCGGCTGTAACGAATTGCTCGGTGATGTTTTCGAGCGCGGCGTTGTAGGCCGGGGAACCCAGGGTGAGGTTGCTGAGGTCATACCATTCGGCCGCCCACTGCTGGAGGTCGAGGCAGTTGTCCTTTTGGATTCCGTATTCGAAGATGACTGCGAATGGCATCATGAGGCACCCGCCGCCGCTGCGATTCAGCACACCGAATACCAGTCGCGCTTCACCGGCGCTTCCGGCTCCATAGGCCAGGTTCTCGCGCAGATCGACACGGTTGACGATCGCGACGAGCTTGAAGGGCGCTTCATCCAGGTTGAGGGGCTGGCCTGGTCCGCCGCTGGCTTGCTCCCAGGGGTCGATGATGCCTTGAACGATATTGGTGCGCGCCGGTACCTGGTGGAAGTTGATGGAGAGGTCGAATTCCCATTGCTTCAGCCATCGCCGGGTGAATTCGGCTGCCGAAATCCCCGTCTCCAGCTGGTTGGCCATCTGTTCCATCACGTAGCGGAAGGTCCACTTGCCTCCTGGAGTGCCGATGCCGCTGCAGGGGTCATAGGTTCGGGTCGGATCTTCTACAACGCTGAGATCACGAATGAGCAGGGAGTTCTCAGTGTCCAGGGAAGGAGGAGGGGGCAGGAGGACGGGTGGAAGAGAACTTACACTGCCGCCGCGGCAGATATCGTCCGCTGGAGCGATCGGCCGGTTGGCGTCGGGTGAGGGCGACAGCCGGACACGGTCAGGATTTTCACGGTCCGCCTCTTGCAGGACGCTTTTGCTGCCGACAAGAGCTCTTCCATCGAAACGAAGGGTCTCGGCGCCTTCATTGGCGGCCTCGTTGACGATGTTTCGCCATTCATCGAGATCTTCGAGGTCGAGGTTGGCGAGGGCGGTGTAGGTGCCGTCGCCGGCCCTGTCGTCGAGTTCCTTGCCATCGTCGCGAAGGACGATGACAGAGCCTTCGGGATTGAGCGAGATGGTCGAACCCAGCCGCCGGTGGTTGCTATCGAACCGTACGTAAAGTATCGAGTTGTGGCGTCCTGTGGGGCGGTCGAGCTCTTCATAGCAGATGCTCAGGGGCCGTGGCGGATTGGCCTGCAGGCGTTCCGCGGTTAGTGGGAAGGGTACAGGTAACAGCTCCTGTTCCAGCCTCCGTTCCGCGGCGGCGGAGCGCTCGTTGATTGCCGTCCGGAGGTGCTTGCGCAGGGAATCTTTCTGCTTGCCCCGTATTTTCAGGGATTTCAGTGTTCCAGCCCCCTTGTCCTGTGCGGCGGCTTCCCCTGCGCTCATTACGCAGAGAAAGGCAGCCAGCACCATCTGGAGTGCTGGAATCATTCGGGTGGTTGAGTTACGCGCAGTTGTAGTTGGCATCGATCCTCCTTCCGCTTCTGTTGAAGACAACAGGCTAATTAGAAAAACAAAGATGAGGGTACCTGCCAAAACTGGCGCAGCCTGGCTAGCCGTGTCGTTCAACAGGAACGATGGCTGCCCGGCTGGACCTCACAGGCCACCCCGGCCGTACTGTTTGCGCTGCCGTTCGTTATTGCCCCGGGCAATTCTGCCCCGAACGCAGAGCGTGAAATCGATACCGAGACTTCACGATTCCTGCCGGTTGATCGGGTTTACATTTTCCGGTAGGGCTCCGTGGGGAGCTTCCGGAATCTGGGTGCCCGGCTATCCGGACTGCCGCGTTGGGCAGCGCAGGTGATCCAGTCTCGAAACGTGCACGATCCTTTTCAGATCA
>CAJWMA010000210.1 GCA_913042995.1 uncultured bacterium
ATCAGCCAGGAGCCAAAGTTTCTTGGCAGGACCGGGGCCTTCCGTGCGGGTTCTGAACAGAGGACCTTCATGGCGGTTCCCATTAACCTGGAAGGGAAGGTCGTCGGGGTACTCGGCGGTGCCAAGCCCTTTCATGGCGACAAGGAGTTCGACCAGGATATGGCCCTCCTCCAGATCATCACGGGAACACTTGCCCAGGCGGTCAAGATCTACCAGGACGCGGCGGCGGAACGGGAGCAGCTGCTTGAAGAGAACCGCATGCTCAAGGCCGAGCTGCGCGAACGCTATAATTTCGACGGGATTGTGGGCAACAGCCCCGCGATCCAGGCGATCTTCCAGACGATCGTCAGTGTCGCGCCTACGCGTTCCACGGTCCTCGTCCGGGGAGAGAGCGGAACAGGCAAGGAGCTCATCGCCAACGCCATTCACTACAACAGCCCACGCTCCGAGGGCCCATTCGTCCGGGTCAATTGCGCCGCGATCCCCGAGCCGCTGCTCGAGGCCGAGCTCTTCGGTCACGTGAAGGGTTCCTTTACCGGGGCGATTGCTGACCGCAAGGGGAAGTTCGTTCTCGCCGATGGAGGAACGATCTTTCTTGATGAGATTGGCGATATGAGCCCCCTGCTGCAGGCCAAGATGCTGCGGGTCCTGCAGGAGAAGGAGGTTGATACGGTAGGATCGGAAACACCTCTGCAGGTCGATGTCAGGGTTATCGCGGCCACCCATCGTGATCTCGAGCAGCTTGTGCAGGACGGAACCTTCCGGGAGGATCTCTATTACCGGCTTAATGTCGTCCCGATCGCCATGCCGCCCCTGAGGGAGCATTCAGAGGACATTCGCCTGCTGGCGCAGCATTTTCTCGATAAGTTTTCGGCTGAGAATGATCTGCCGCCGATGAAGCTGGGCAAGGATGCTCTGCGAGAGCTCATGGCCTATTCCTGGCCCGGGAATGTTCGCGAGCTTGAAAACCTGATTGAGCGGGCCGTTATCCTTTGCGAGGGGACGAAGATTCACGCCGCCGACATCCCGCCGTTGCGCAACGATGCGAATCCTCGCCGCCCCGACGCTGGAGATAAAACCCTCGACAGCTCGGTTTCCGCGCATTTCCATTCGCTGTTGGGTTCCTCTTCCTCGAGCGAGATCTGGTCGGATACGATGGGGGTTGTCGAGAAGACCCTGCTGAGTGAAGCGCTCGAACGATGTGATGGAGTGCGTCTGCGGGCGGCCGATCTCCTGGGAATTCACCGCAACACCCTTCGCAAGAAGGCGGATGATTTCGGTCTTTAAGGCCGCCGGCCCTACCCGCCAAACGGGTCGAGGCCGTCCTCACATCCCAGCGCGCCTTCTTCTCCCTGGTCAGAGCCTCTCTGCGGGAAAGGCGAGGCAGGGGCCGCTCCTCCCCGGTACAGGTATTCCAGCAGGTAGACGGCGTCGGTGATATTGATCTCCTCATCGTCGTTGGAATCCGCCGCATCGAGGCAGCCGATCGTCACTCCCGAGAAGAGGTAGCGCACCACCTTGACCGCGTCGCTGATGTCGACCGCCTCATCGATATTCGCATCGCCGCGGATAAACTGGGGCGGCGGCGGCAGGATGACCAGGGTGGCAGGATCAGAAGAGCGCTCATCTGTATTGTTGACCGTTACCCTTACCGTGGCGGGTCTCTGCCAGGGAACAGGGAAGGTGAGAGTTTCGGGATTCGCCGCGTCGAATTCGACGCCCTCAATGATTTCACCAGCGATACGCACCTGGATTCCCTCGTGGAATTCCGTTCCCGTGACGGTGATGGTTTCTCCCGGTTGCCCCTCCGCCGGGACGAGCGAGGTGATGGTGGGATTTTCCCAGCCAAAGGTGCTGGTTACGGTCACGCTATCCGCGCCTACCACGTTGCCCTCTACATCAAGGGCCAGGAAGTCGAGGACGTTTTCTCCCGCAGACAGGGAAATATCGGCTCGCCATCGAGTCGTGCTGGTCCAGGTGATTGTGGTCGGCTCGCCCGAGACCAGGACCATGTCGACATCTACCCAGCCGGCTCCATTGATCCGCGCTGAGACGTCGTCTTCGGTAAAATCATTGCCGCCGTTGGTTGTGATGGCAAAGTCGACGCGGGCGGGAATCTGGCGGGAGAGGGTCCCTCGTCGGCCGTTCATGAAGTTTCGTACAGGGGATGAGTTGCCTACGCCATCACTGCCGACAACGGCCGAGTTGCGGTCGAGGAACTTGGTGACCATCTCGTTGGTGGTCCAATGACCGGGGTTGCCGCCGCGGCCGTTGAGCATCTCGTTGAGGATGCCGATGTATTTACGGCGGTATTTAGGGCGTGCGATGATACGCGAGAAGGTGCTGTCGTTATCCGGATAGACTCGCGCTCCGGTGTTGCCCCAGGTGTGGTCCATATCCCAGGGCAGGAGCTTCCAGCGCCCCTCGTTCGGAGCGTAGTAGATATAGGCGTTCTGGCCGTTTCCGATCGCGATGGTGTCCCAGTCGTCGTGCGCGCAGCGGGCGGCGTAGACCCTGAGGAACTGCTCTACATCCATGATGTTTTCAAGCGAGTTGTCGAGGATGGACGAGTTGCCGTTCATGGTCTGGATCAGCGAGATAAGGGGCTGGAAGTTGTCTTCGAGTTCCCTGGTGCGAAAGTTGAAGTTCCAGCGGTAGCCTGACTTGTCCGCGCCCCGGTTCTGCCAGGTGGCCCACTGGAGGAGATTCGACTGGTGAGAGCCTGAGTCTGAAAAGGTCTGCTTACCCATGATTTTCATGATGATGCCGTCGGAGTCCTCGGGGAACCACATCTTGAGATATTCAGGATTGGTGGGCTCGACGCTCTCCATGGTGTAGGTGCCCCCGTTGGTCCGTACTCGTGCCCAGGTTGACCGGTTGTAGGGGCTGGTGGTGGAGGTTGTCGAATTGCGCCAGACAACGTAGCTGGCCGCCTTCTCCCTTTGGGCGCTGCCATAGCGGCTCAGGTTGATCTTTGTGCGGTTGCGAAGCGGCTGGTCTTTAGGGAAACCGACGCGGTACATGCGCGGATTGCCCGGACGGTTCCAGGGACTGCCTCGCCATCTCGTTCCCACATTGTAGTAGATCTTCTCTTCGTTGAAGATGAAGGTGGCATCGAGCAGCTCGTTGGAGTGAAGCTGCCGGCTTCCGAGCCTGCTCCAATTGGCATCATCGTGGATGAGGCGGTAGGTAAATGAATTGGCGGTGAGCGGCGTCGAGTGCTGGTAGACCAGGTCCCTGGTCGGAGCTTCTCGAGGTTCGCGGCGGCGGTTCCCGGCGTTGTCCTCGGCCTCCACGTAGAAGGTCACCTTGGTGTTGTTGGAGAAACCGGGAAGCTCTCCTCCAAAGAGGCCGTCTCCCGCTTCGCCATCGGAGTGGGCTCCATCGTCGAAGAGCTCGACCTCGCCAGAGGCGTTATTGCCCGAGGGGTCGTAGAGCGCCCGGACGGAGCCAATGCCATCGGAATCACTTGCCCGCGCGAGAATGGTGACTCCCTGCCCGGCCGCAGGGACCGCCGGCTGGTGGATCACCTCGCTCAGTACCGGTCCGAGATTATTCGAGACGACGCTGTTTGCCTGTCCCGGGCTGCCGAGGTTGTACGGGATTTGCAGCCCGTGAGTGTGCTGGCACCGGGCGTATTGCCTGTAGCAGCTGAGGTACAGCATATGCGCGCCTCTCAGCCAGCGGGCCTGCAGGCTGATCTGGTGGGAACCGGAGGTCATTCTTGGAGAGGTCTCGGTCTCGATTCGGTTGACTCGGGTATCACCATCGCCGGTGGCGACAATCTTGAGGCAGGCGTTGCCGGCGGCGGCGTCTTCGGTCGTTCGGCCTGACTGGATGTGATTGCCCTGGATGATCCAGCTGCTGGTGTTGGTTTCGAAGTTGCCGTTACGAATGTACTGGGTGTTGCCGCGAGTGACCTGGATGTCGTCCATGAGAACCTCCCCGGCCCCCATCATGCGGATCTGGAATTCGGACTCCGACTGGGTGGCGTAGCTGATGGTATAGGAGATCTCCTCCCATTGGGACTTCGCTGACTCGTCGCTGTCTTCCCAGGCGCTGGCAACCGAATTGTCCTGGTTGGGATCCAGCAGCTCGAGGCTCGACCCTCCTCCATCTGCCCATTTCGGCCAGAGGCCTCCATCGTGGTAGCGCACCTCGTCTACCGGGTTGCCTAACGTGTCCACCAGGCGCAGGAGCTCTCCCTTATTGCTCAGCTCGCCTTCGAAGGGGCCGACGATCGGCAGGGTTTCCCCGCCCTCCCCGGGCGCTTCGTGGGCTCCTCTAAGGGTTTCAGGCTCTGCCGCGATGACGAGATAGGCGCCGCTCGCAAGGACTGTCCCCTCTTCGAAGGTATAGGAGATGCCGCGGTTGAAGCGGAACCCGCTGATGTCGATGTCTTGTTCCGAGCGATTGAAGAGCTCGACAAACGCGAGCAGCTCGCGTCCAGCGGGGGGATGGTACATGATCTCATTGATCACGATGCCATCCTCGACAGGAACAGTGTTGGCGGCGCCGGGCGTGGGAGTCGGGGTTGCCATGAAGCGCTGGCCCGCGTCAGGGTAGAGCGCATCGCTGGTTCGATCGAGCGCCGCGGCCACCTCGGCAGGATTATCGAACATGGCCGCGGAGAGGACCTCGAGCAGGTTGGGGCGGCTCAGGAAGATGGAAACACGTTCGGCTGACAGATCCAGTGTCATCTGGGAGTCGCTGAAGACGAGGTAGCCGTTGCCGTCGATGGTCGTTCCATCCGGAATAGCCCACTTGCTGAGCAGGTTGTTGTCATCGCTGAGGAAAAAGCCCGAAAGATCGATAGCCTGGGCAGAGGTGTTGTAGAGTTCTACCCAGCTCTCCTCGTCGGTGCGCAGGAAGGCCTCGTTGATGACAACGGGTACCGGCGCTCCTCCCGGGTTGGGGAATTCAATCCGGCTGCTGATGAGCTTAGGCTGGAAGCTCGAGTCCGAGCTGTTGACCGAGGCGTTATGGATGCCCACCGCGAAGACGTTGGTTCCCACGCGCAGGCGATCCGTGTTGACCGAGAAGCTTTCGAATTCTTCCCGCGCCTCGTGGGAGGTTCCTCTTTGCTCGAAAGAGACCGGGTCGCCGTTGTTGCCAAGCCGGTTTCGCGCGGTCTCGATTCCATTTACATAGAGGACAAACCCGTCATCGTATCTGAGCTGGAAGTAGACCTCGTCAAAGGAGCCGATCTGTTCCTGGGTCAGCTCAATCGATTTTCGGCAGGCGAATGAAGTATAGTTGCCGCGCATATCATCCAGCACGGTCGTGTCATCGTCATCGCCATAGCCGATGCCTGTCTGGCCTTCAAGCCACGCGGAGTCATCGAATTCAATTTCCTGCCAGCCGCCTGGGTACTCTGAGGTGTTCTTGCGGTAGCGCCAGATCGCATCATCGGGAACGATGATCGTTTCGATGATTCTCGGCTCTTCATAATTGGGCCCCCCGGGAGTTCCGCCTATTACAACGCTGGAGGTCCAGTTGTTGTTGTTATCCTGGGCGCCGTAGGTGTCCTTGATCATCAGGGAGTGGCCCGTTCCGTCGGCGATCTTGGGCCATTGGCCCCGGTCGGAGAATCCGACGCTCCTGTCGGGGCCGCCGCCGTAGATGTTGAGCGTGAGCCTCTCGCCGTCGTTATCCAGCTGTCCGCCGAAGTCGCCGATGACGTTCTGGATGCCATAGGCCTCCCTGACAGCCGCGGCATCGGCCGCGATGACCAGGTATGTTCGTCCCTCGAGCCAGGTGTCGACAGGGAAGGTGAAGTTGATTCCTTCGGAAAAATAGTAGCCGGTAAGGTGAACCACGGTTGGCTCATCGTTGAAAATTTCAATCCATTCGAGATTGGCGCCGCCGTGGGCGGCCTCCAGTTCGGCGGGCGGATTGAACATGATTTCCGTGATAATTACCGCCGAGGCATTTCGTGCCAGGGCCAGTGCCAGGAAAAAGAAGATGGCAGAGATGGCTGTTTTCCACCTGGGGGCGATGAGACGTCTGGGGAATTGTCCTGGCATGGTTTTCAAGGCCTGCAATATAGGGGGGGATATGTAAAAAAAAAGAGGGTCAGAATGTCGGACGGAAGGCGCAGTGGGCGACGGTGGCGGAGGTTTCGCAATGGAACCTCGCCGTAAAGTAAAATCACCGGAAACAAGACCCTTCAACAAACTCCGACATACCTAAGATTAAGGTACTAAAGCTGGAAAAGCCAGTTTCGCAAACGAATCATAACTCGCCCGCCACATCGCATCTCCGGCAGATGCTGCAGGATTCAGCCTGAAAAGGGGCTATTGTCTTGATGTGTTTTCACTGCAGGGTAGGATTGGCGTTCGCTGATTCTAGGAGGCGGCCTGCGATCTGGGGTCGCCCAACTCGGCGGCTGTTGATTTCGGCCTTGTATCGGGGTGTAGCTCAGCCTGGTAGAGCGCTACGTTCGGGACGTAGAGGTCGGTGGTTCGATTCCACTCACCCCGACCATTTTTTTGCAGGGCCGGTGTTCCAGGGCAAATCTCCTGCCCTGCGACAATGGCGGGAGGCGGGGTGGGACCCTCTGCGTGCGCCGGGGTTTTACGCGCCATC
>CAJWMA010000211.1 GCA_913042995.1 uncultured bacterium
CCCATGCATCAAAAGCTCCCCCATCGACCTCGAGCCGCAGCTCGACTCCGCCGTAGCCCGGACAGTCCTCAAGGGCCGCGGACGAGGAAGAGATCCTGCCGACGGCAGCAACCGCGTCCGCGCCGCTGAGACGCAGCACTCCGCGCGCGGCCTTCCCCCTCGGCGTAGCACAGGCAAGAATGGTGCCCTCCAGCAAGGTGCTCTCCTTCAGTCGCGTCTCTTGGCCTTAAAACCGTTTGCGACGCTTCTTCTTTTTCGCCGAAGATGGAACGATGCTCTTCTCAGCTGATTTGTTCTTCGCCTTGTAGAGAGGGCCCGCGGGCGCCGCGGCGTCCTCCCCTCCCTGCTTGCTTTCCAACTCGAGATCTTCCCTGGCGAGCTGGGCCTTGATGATCTTGCTCTCGGCGATCCCCAGGGCCGCGCTGGTCATGATGTAGAGCATGAATCCTGATGCGAAGCCGTAAAAGATGAAACCGAAGAAGATCATCATGAAGCCCATCATCTTCTGCTGCGCGGCCGCCTGTGGATCATCTGAGCGCGGCTGCATCTTCTGGTTCAGCATGGTCAGCACAACGTAGAGAACAGGCAGGAGGTTGAAATATTCCCCGAGGAACGGGATATGGAGGGGGAAGGGGAATAGCATGTCAGGCTTGGTGAGATCCTCGATATAGAGGAAGGAGGCCTGGCGCACTCCGATGGAATACTCGAGACTCCAGATAATACCGATCCAGATCGGCATCTGCAGAAAGATCACCAGGCAACCGAGCATCTGCTTGGCCGGGTTGACATCGTGCTTCTTCCAGAGCTTCTGTACCTCCGCGGAATACTTCATCTTGTCAGTGCCGTATTGCGCCTGGAGGACCTCCATTTCCGGCTTGATCTTCGCCATGGCCTTGCCCATGCGCATCATGCCGCGCTGGTTCTTCCGGGTAACCGGGTGCAGGCAGATCTTGACGATGATCGTCAGAAAAATGATCGCCAACCCCCAATTACCAAGAGCCACCTTCTGCAGCAGATCGAGCAGCCACAGGAAGAAATGAATGAGGGCGCTTGTCACCCCGAAATCGTTGGCACCATCTAGCTTGAGGGCCGAGCCGGCCTCGATGAAGTCGCTGACACGAGGACCGATATAGAGCCCGAAGACGAGCTCCCTGGAGTTGCCGCCGGGCGGCAGGCTACGCGTACACTTGAAACCAGTTCTCAGGCTTTGGCTGCCCTCATTAGGAGCCTCGTTGGAAATCGGCCACCAGCCATTTGATGGATAAGGCACAGGTTCAACGTAGATTCCCCGGGCGCCTTCTTCGCGGGTCCTGGGAAACATGAGTGCGGTAAAATAAGAGTTGACCGTAGATAGCCAGGCCACCTCCCGGTCGTTCGTAAAAGCCAGATCGTCATCGATATCGTAGACTTCGGTCAGGACTCCCTTTTTCCTGCCGTAGGTTCCCAGGGCCAGTTGGATATCCATGCCGGCGCTCCGGGTGGAGGATGCAGAAGACGACAGGGAGCAGGGGCCGTAGAGCATGAATGAAAACGGCGCCTGGACATCGCCCAGGTTGGTCAACTCGACACTGACTCTGAGCAAGCTGCCGGAGGCGAGAGCTCCTACTCCTTCTCCAAGCAATCCGTCAAACTCATCGACAGCCGCCGGAGAGATCTTCTTTCGAATTCGAACCGAGCCGATCTGCTTCTCAAAGATAATTTCCACCCCACCGCCTCCGGGAAGATCCCGCACCGATTCACTCCACTCCCCTCCCCAGTTTTCCGCGGCGTCACCTGCCGGCCCGATCGAAGAACCCATGCTGAGAAGAGCCGCTCCCGTCACCGGATTGAGCAGGACAGGTTGGTGCTCTCTGCCAGCAGCCCCCTCAACCGCGGTATAGTGATCAAGCAGCATGACTTCTGAAATGGAGCCTCGCCCCGAATCGACCACCACCTTGATTCGACCGGGCACAAGCTCGACCGAGCTGTAGTTGACAAGGGAGAGTTCGCCCTCGACTCCGTAGCTGCCAAGCAGCCCAGGAGCGTTGCTGCCCATGGCCAGTTGATAGCTGTGCTTGCTCTTACCGGTGGCCAGGGGCAGCCCCTCGAGAAAAGTGCCCGCCGTGTCCACGATGGCCGCCGCCGCGTAGCCGCTATCTTTTGAGAAAAGGACAGCCAGCTTGCCGCCGCGTCTCATCGCGACCCACTGCGCCTCCCCCTCTCGCCTCCAGGGATCCTCTTCAGTCCCCTGCCAGAGATTGCTCTCAACCGATCTCGGCTGGCCTTTGGTACGAACTCTGCTGGCGGCAACAAAGCCAGCGTCGGCACCTGAGCCCGCGCCAAGGCGATATCGGACAGGCCCGGTCCCATTGTTTTCAAACTCCAGGGAAACGTCGAGACGAAGAATTCCATCTCCTGTAACACCAACCGCAACCCGACGGGTGACCTTGAAAGATTCCGTATCTTGCAGCTCGTGGACCCACCCCGGACCGGCCGTCCCCTCGATCGCCTTCCAGCCGGAGTCCAGCCTTCTCCAGCCATCCTTTCCATCGAATACGCTCAGGGCCAGACCGCCTCCCGAGGGACCGAAGGCTGTAAGCTCAGCGTCATCCTTCAGGACGCGCTCGAGAGATCCAAGCCCATCCTTCCAGACCGCCGAGAAGCCGCCATCCTTCTGTTCAACTGCGGGGGTTGCCTCTCCTGGCTTCTCACTGCCGGAGGCTGGTACGGCGGGCTTTGCGGCCCCTATGGCTCCCTGGGCAGGCTGGCCCGGAGGCTGGCCCTGCGCGGCCGGCTGCGCCTTGGGAGCTGCCTTTCGAGCTATCTGTGGATTGTTCTGTACCCTGGAAGCATTGTAAATCTGCCAACCGAACAGGAGGGCGATCGACAGTACGAAGGCAAGTATATAGCGCCAGACCATGCTCTGAGAAACCTGTACAACATTGGGAAATAAGCCGCAGGACCAACAACAATAAAGACTTGCATGGGAAAGTCCACCCCTGCGTCTCTTTTTGTGCCGGTATCCCGAACACCGGCGAAACTGGAAGCTTTCCCCTGCTCGCAAACCATGAACTTAAAAGAGGATCCGTAAACGAGGAAAGGCTCCAGGCCCGGCCTGCTGAAAGAGGGAATCGGATTGCCGGCGCTGACCGGCTTGCTCAGCAGTTTCCATTGCGGAACCCGCTAACTGGAGCTCACTTCCCCTCGGTCAGCCTCTGGGCCAGGTAATCAGGAAGCCCGGGGTTTTCCTCGAAACGGTCCAGGGTGCGCTGCACATCGTACTCGATACGCCTGAAGTGAAGGGCCTCGTCATCGATGATGACGTAGGAGGCTCTCTTGTCTCCATCGCGAGGCTGGCCAACGGAGCCGACGTTGACGAGGATCCGCTCGGGACGAGTCGAATACTCATAGCGATGATCGATTTCGCGGGGATCGTGGAACATATAGGGCGTCGACTGGGAAAAAATTCCGGGGTGATGGGTGTGGCCGGCAAAGCAGACCTTCCATTCAAAATCCGGAGGAGCGCCGAAGAGGGCGTCCATCTTCGGAATATCGCGAATGTCCTGCTTGAAAACGTATTCGCGGGTGGGATCCCGCGGCGAGCCATGCACATAGAGGATATCCCCCTCCTTGTGATGCTTCGACAGCCCGCCCACGAAATTCCACATCTCGCGGTTCTCTTCCTCCTGGCCTTCAATGCTCAGCTGTTCCTTGGTCCAGTCGATCGCGGCCTTCGCCTTCGGGTTGAATCCGATCGCCCCAAAGAGAACAGCCTCTTCATGGTTGCCAAGCAAGTTGAGAGCGCATTTGCCTGCGAGGGTGATGCAAATGCGGGGATCCGGCCCATAGCCAATGATGTCCCCCAGGCAATAGATGTCCTCGCAGCCCTGCTCTTCTATGTCAGCAAGAACAGCCTCAAACGCGGCATGATTCGCATGGATGTCTGAAATAACAGCGCGTTTCAAGGAACGTTCGCCTCAATCATTCTGGACCCCAGGGGCGCCGCCTTCAGAACGGCTTCCACCCGTGAGAATAAATGCCCTCGATCGATGAACTCAACCCGTTCCGACCGAACGGGTTCGCAGAAACGCTCATCGCTTATTGCTCGTATTCCGAAAGGGCAAGAGCTTCTAACTATTCGTAAGCTCCGACGATACAAGGTGCTTACGATCAGAGGCTGAGTACGATACCCCTCGCTATAACCTCTGTCAAGCGCCAACGGTTCTCGTGCTCACTCGCAGATATCGTCAGCGGTTGGATCGGAGCCGATCCCGGGGAACGGCGCGGGCGGCATCTGGGTTACATCGGCGGGATCCTGGAGGAATTGGAGCAATCTCATCAGATCGCCGAAATTGAGACGGCCATCATCGTTGATATCAGCAGCATCATGGTTCTCCGGCCAGACACCCGCTCCGCCAAAGAGGAGACTCGAAAGCAGGGTCACATCAGAGTCCGTAACCTGCCGGTCGCCATCGACATCACCACGAATAAACCGCGGAGGCTCCAGGTAAAGAAGGAAGCCTTCGCTCTCGCCCAGGGTCAGCGGATCCCGCACCCGCAGCGAAGCCTGTCCGGCACTTCCGCGGCTCGGAGCGAAAAAGCTCAGATGCTGTCCCGAATGGAATACGAACCCAGCGGAATCGACAACGGCTCCATCCACCAGGACCTCGCAACGATCTGTAAATCCATCTCCGAAGAGATCTACGTGGCTGCCGCCACAGATCGAAACAGAGTTGGGCTGGACCAGGTTGACCACGATCAGGTTGGGAGCAGGCTGCATATTCGGACACTCTCCCTCGATGATATCCAGGGGCGTTGGCAGCGACAGGATCTCGATAGGCTCGCCGGCAAGATCAAGAGGATCCAGGATCTCGACCACCACGAAGGCCTCGTCCAGAACAGGCAGTCCTTCGACAGGAGCGCGAACGAGCATCGTGCGGCCATCGTTTGAAACAGCCGATCGTCCTGAACGTTCAAAAGGCAACGCGACCATCGGTTCGAGACCATCGACCTGCAGCTTCACCACGGTGCTGCGGGAGAACCCGGTACCCCTCACCTCGATGAAATCACCGCAGCCGGCCCGCAGGCTGCTCACGTCAACGCCTTCAAGGCTGGGCGATTCGAAGGAATAGACCTCGGAGAGCAGCGCTTCCTGCCCTCCTGTCGAGAGCATGATGTCGTAGAGCGCACTGCTTGAAGCCGGAAGCGCGACGGGCCTCGGTCCGAGAGCATCGGGAACGACAAAGGAGACGGTGCCGGAGTCCATAACGGTAATGTTCTCAGCGGGAACCTCGATGCTTCCAGAGCCTCCTTCTGCAGGAACAAGCCTGATTTCCGGGGTAAGCCCGGCGCCGCCATCGAGGCCTTCGCCTGAAAGCCGGATCTCGTTCCCACCGGCAAGCGGCCCCGTAACCGGGGTAGCCGAGGAGAGTTCGAGGGCGGGGAAATTTCCGCCAAGGGTCACACTCGTATCCAGGAAAGCGTCGATCACCGGTCGGCCGGGAACAGCCTGCTCTGGAAAGAAAGAGGTGGGCTGATCGACGGAGGGATCAAACAGGAAGGTGATCTGCGAACTGGTCCGCGGATCGTCCTGGCCCAGCTTCGAAGCGAAGGTGAAATTCAGGACGGTTCCGTCCTCAAACGGATCGATAAAGTCAGACCCGAGAGTGGAAAAGTTGAAGCTGATCCAGCCTACCCTCAGGTCTCCGCTCGAGTTGATGTCAGGAAGCGTATCCTCTACAGGCAGGAAGATCGCCCCGAGATCAGCGGCGACCGTACCCGCCTGCTCCTGATCGACAGGCAGGAGCTCGAGATGCTCGGGGTTGAACTGCAGGTGAATGGTGTAGGCATTGAAGCGATAGTTCGATATCTCGGACGGAGCGCGGAGGCTTCCCTTCACAGCAACATGGAAGATCGCGGAGTCCTCCGCATCGGGAACCAGGTCGAGCTTCAGGTAGCTGTTCGCGTATTGAATAGCTCCCTCGGCCATGTCGAGAGAACGCCAACTGTCGAAGCCGGCAAAACGAACGCGTATGTTCTCAAGCCGAATGAGGTCAGCCTGGGGAAGTACCGCGGGAAGCTCGGCCTGGAGCCTCGCCAGGACAACCTCGGAAGAGTTCCCGATGGAATTGAGGAGGAGATCGCCCTCGCTCACCGTGATTCGCTTGAAGCCATCACCTTCGGGAACCGAAGCGAGCGCAGGGCTCAGCAGCGGGATGGTCTCTGGGATCACGAGCTCGAATTCAACCGCCTCGATAGCTGAAGAGAGCCCGGAAGCCGCGATCGGAATTTCAAAGGAAGGCTCTCCTACCGCGGCGACGACCGCTCCAAGAGAGATCGAGGGTGAATAGATAACGCCGCCGACACAACTGGCCTCGTCTCCGCCGGCGCTCAGGGTTACCTCGTAGGAGCCAACCGGCTCAATCGAATCAAAGAAATAGCCGGCATCACTGGGCAGGATATCGAAAACGGTCCTCGAATCGACCGTCTCACCCGCGATGACATGGCTCAACTCGAGCTGGAGAGGGCCGTCTCCATAGCCGCGCCAGGGAGAGTCCCAACTGACCGCGATCCCGCCGGAA
>CAJWMA010000212.1 GCA_913042995.1 uncultured bacterium
TGAAGCAGCACGCCACCGACGAGAGCTGCGCCAGCTGCCACGCCAAGATCGATCCCCTGGGATTTGTCCTGGAGAGCTATGACCCCATCGGCCGCTGGCGGGATAAATACCGCGGCGGATTGCCGGTTGATGCCAGCGGAAAGCTGTTTGGAGACAAGGAGTTCAAGGACATTATCGAATTCAAGGACGCTCTGCTGGAGCGCCCGGAGAAGTTCATGCGCGCGTTCAGCGAGCACATGCTATCCTATGCATTGGGACGCGAGTTGAAGGTCACCGACAAGCCGGCGATCGATCGCATCTCGACCCAGGTACTCAATGATCATGGACGGTTCTCGACCGTGGTCGTGGAGATCGCCAGGAGCGCGCCTTTTCGACACAAGACAGGCCAGGAAGAACGTAAATGAACATCCTGAAGCAGACTCAAATTCCAAGGCGTACCTTTCTGCGTGGTTGCGGAGCGGCGATGGCCCTGCCCTTTCTCGATGGTATGCAGGCGCGTGGCGCGGCTCCCATGGCTCCCCGGCGCGCGGCCTTCTTCTATATTCCCAATGGTGTCGCGCAGCAGGCCTGGCATCCGAAGGAGACGGGGCACAATTTTCCCCTGAGCCCGACCCTGGAGCCGATCGCGAAGGTTCGGCAGAAGATCTCGCTCTTTACCAACCTCGACCGGATCAAGGTGGCGGGGACCGATGGTCATGCCCAGGCAGGAACCTGCTGGCTCAGCAGCGCCGCTCCGGATGAGCTCTCACCGGCCGGCTATCCCCTCAAGCGTACTATCGACCAGCTGATGGCTGACGTGGCGGGGAAATCCACGGCCTTCCGTTCCCTGGAACTGTCCTGTAACAGTTTCACCGACAACCGGGAGTCGGTGTACTTCGACAATATCTCCTGGTACGGCCATGGCCACGTGGCGCGTTCCATCAAGGATCCGCGGTTGGTGTTCAACCGGCTCTTCGCGGTTAAGGAGCACAAGGCCAACGCCAGTGTGCTCGACCTGGTACTCGCCGATGCGAAGGACCTCCAGGGAAAGCTCGGTCGACTGGACCATCACAAGCTTGCCGAATACATGGATTCTGTCCGTACCGTGGAACAGCAGATTGAACGCATCACGAAGCGCCAGGTGGACATCAGGGACCTCGACCTCGATGAGCCCGGCAAGCTCTGGACCACCATGCGCCGCGACGAGTACATCCAGGTGATGGGAGACCTGATGATCCTCGCCCTGCGGACCGATCTTACGCGTGTGGCCACCATGATGGTGTCGCCGGAGCGCTGGGACTCGCCCCTGCTGTTTGAGGATGTCTTCACCAAACCCATTCGTCATCACGGCTGGACGCACAACCAGAAAAACCAGGACGTCCGGCGCGATCTGGAAAAGCTGGACCGTTTCCACATGGAGCAGTACGCGCGGCTTGTCGCCAAGATGGACGCCGTTCGCGAGGGAGAGGGTACGTTGCTCGACAGCATGATGTTCACCCTCGGCTCCGGGCTCTCCAGTGGTATGCTTCACACCTGCACCAACCTGCCGACCCTGATCGCAGGCAGCGGGGGCGGTCTTCTGAAGACCAACCGCCATGACCAGCATGCCAAGGGTACGCCGATCGCTAATCTCTGGCTGTCCATGGCGCGGGTCATGGGTGTCAAGGCCGACAAGATCGGCGACAGCACCGGCCCCTTGAAGGGCTTCCTGGCCTGATTGAAATATCCGGTCCGGCGGAGCGCTTCTACTTCGAAAGAAAAATGGAGCTCTCGGTGACCAGCTTGATGAGGTCGCGGAGGCCGCCGTTCTTTGACTTGAGCTCTTTCACGATGCGGTTGACCTCTCCACGGTCGACGGGTTCGAGGACGCGGCCGCTGGAGTAGGTCAGGAGCTTCTCGGTAAGACAGCGGGTTACGTCCTGCTCGCGACTGAGGAGCATCTTCTTGAAGGCGACAATGTCGTCGAGCTTCTGCCCGCTAACCAGGGTGCTGGATGGGTCGATCTTGATCCTTGGCTGATGGGTCCTGGCGGGATAGATGTCGCGCCAGCGGCCGACCGGATCGAAGTTCTCCATGGCGAATCCCATGGGGTCGATCTTGTTGTGACAGCTGCTGCAGGCTTCGGTTTCACGGTGCAGCTCGAGCTGCTGGCGGATGGTTTTTGCTCCACGCAGATCGGGGGCCAGCGGTTCGACGTCCGGCGGGGGAGGCGATGGTGGAGTGCCGAGGATGTTTTCGAGGACGTAGACCCCGCGCACGACCGGTGAGGTGTCGACCCCGTTGGCGGTGGCGGTCATGACGCTGGGCTGGGTGAAGATTCCGCCGCGGCGGGGATCATCCAGGGTGACCTTGCGGTAGCGTTCTCCATGGACGTCTTTGCGCTGGTAGATCCAATTGGCGAGGGTCTCGTTCATGTAGGTATAGTCGGAATCGATCAAGGACCTGATCTTTCCGTTTCTCCTGACCATGTCAGCGAAATAGGCCGTGGTCTGGGAGACCATCATCGGTTCCATCTTGCGGTCGTGGTAGAAGCGGAAGGGGCCGCTCTTTTCAGGGGGCATCTTGCCGAGCTTGTCGAGGCGCAGCCAGGCCACGGTGAAGTTGCGCGTGAAGGCTTCAGCCCTGGGATCTTTCAGCAGGCGCTCCACTTGCTGTTGTCTCACAGCCGGATCGTTCAGCCTGCCCTCGGCGGCCAGCTTCAGCAGTTTCTCATCCGGCATCGAGGACCAGAGGAAATAGCTGAGGCGGGAGGCGAGCTCGTAGCCGTCGAGCTTCGGACCCTTCTCCTGGATGTAGAGAAACCTTGGCGAACAGAGGATCGCGGTGTAGCCAGCCTGCAGGGCTCTGAACATCCGGGCGGCCCGGGTGTTGGACGCGGCCAGTTGTTTCGGCGCCCTGGTCTGGATGGAGAGGGGAGCATCGGAGAAACCCGGTCCACTCCAGGACGCTCTCAAGCTATTGGGCTGTCCGTAGGCGAAATATTCCACCCGCAGGGTGTGAGGGCCGGCGGTGAGTTGCAGGCCTCCTTTTTTCGTCGAGGCGCCGTGCAGTCCGTCGTGCTCTATCACCCTCTTGCCGTCAATGATCAGCCGCGCCCCGTCATCGGAGGCGAGCTCAAACCTGTATTTGCCGGCTTTCGGGGCTTCTAATCTTCCCTCGAACACCATGCCATAGTGCTCTCTCATTTTTGCAGGCCGGATGTCGAGCAGTCCATCCGCCAGGATTCCCTCGGAGAAGGGCTCGAGCGTGGAGAATTGGGGGAGCTTGCTCCACTTTCCCTTGTAGGCCTTGTAGCTCAGCTCCTTGATCGCCGCCGGTGAGGATTTCTTCGCCTCAACCATGAGGCTCCTGACAAGCGCCGCGTAGGGGGATATCTCGGCGACCTTGACTGGTTTCCTGAAGGCGCGCCGGGCGAAGTTGAGCAGCAGCTTTTCTACATCCGCTTCCTCCACGGGCCCGGTTCCGTAGAGAGCTGTGTGGCTCTTTGGTGGCCAGGCATCAATCAGCGGCTCCACCGTCAGGCTGTAGATGCGTATGTGGGGGCCCTTGTATCCAGCCTCGAGCAGGGCCTTCGCCATCTCGATGGGCCAGGCGTCGAAGACCTTCTTGTCGACCTTCTTGCGATCCGGCTGCGGTTTGTAGGACTGGGGAAGGTATTTTTCGACCAGGCGCTCGGCCCGGAACCCCCGGTCGTAGAAGCCGTTTTCCCATCCGAGCCAGGGGGCCCAGGTGTCATCGAGCCAGGTCTCGAAGCTGAAGGTTCGTTTTTTTCCATCTCCGGGCAGTGACCACAGGGCCAGGTTGGTCGAGGTGGGCCCGGAGATTCCGCCGTTGGCCGTGTCGGCCATGTTAAGACTCAGCATGAAGGGCTGGTCCTGGTCGGTCTTGATCAGCTCACCCCAGGGGTGTCGCTGGTTGTGGCCCGAGGCCTCGACCGTGATGCGGTAGCGTGCCGAGGTGCGGGCACCGCCTCGGAGCTCGGTGGGCGAGAGCCTGCCAAAGCGTTGGTAGCGCATGGAGATCATGTCGAAATCCGGGTTCAGCTCGCGTGAAACCGTCTCAAGAGTCTGTTGTCCATACTGTTTTCCCTTCACCAGGTGTCCGGAGAACTTGCGTGTCTCGACCGCGGGTCTTTTTTCGGTGTGCGTAGCGATTGGCAGGACTTCCTCGGCAGCAGCGAGCATCAGCTTCAGGAGAAAGTCGGACATGACCAGGCGGTTGCCGATGTTGGCGAAGCCGTGCTCCTTTTCGTCTTCGGGGAAGGCCCGCACGGGATCGTTGCCCTTGCGTTCAACCCGGCCGTTGCCGTTGTTGTCTACAAGCTTCGCCACCGCGCCAGGCCTGAACGCGGCGCCATCGAGGTAGAGAAGGTCGCGCAGGGTGTTTCGCAGCTCGATACGGTTCAGTCGGCGGATGACCGTCCGGGCACCTGTGCTCCGCAACCTGGCGTAGGCTGCCTCAAGGCTGCCGGTTAACTCATCGACGAATTTTTTTCGCTCCTCGGAGGCAGGCTGGGGCTTCTTTTTCGGCGGCATCTCCCCGAGGTTGACCTGGTCCAGCATGTCCTGCCAGGCCTCGAGTATCTTTCGATCGGACAGGTCCGTTCCGATGGTGTCGAAACGCCGGTCGTTCTTCTGTTTTTCAGGTCCGTGGCAGGAGACGCAATGCTTCTGCAGGAAGGGTTTCAATCCCTTCAGCGAATCGTCGGCCTCTGCCGTTGTCAGCGAAAGCGAAACGATGGCGACGATCCACAGAGCGATGCGACGCATCGGAATCATGCCTTCGTCTCGAGTCCGGTGAGGGTGCCAGTGCTGGTGCCGAAGCGGTCGATCTCGAGGCCAAAGTTCTGCAGCATCGACAAGAGCAGGTTGGCTGCCGGTACCCTCTTGCCCTTTTCATCCGAGTAGACCTTGTGCTCGCCATGCTTGAAACCTCCACCTGCAAGCAGGAGCGGGAGGTCCCTGGTCGAGTGCTGGCCGGTGGCCATGCCGCAACCGAAGAGGATCATGGTGTGATCGAAGAGCGTGCCGCCGTTGATAGGATCTTCCTGGTTCTTGAGCAGCTCGACAAGGTGGGTGGTCTGGGCGATCTGGTTGCGCTCGATCAGCTTCAGGGCGGCGACCTCTTTTTCGCGCTCTCCGTGATGGGAGAAGCCGTGGTAGCCGCCGCTGAGTCCCAGGTCCCCGCTGCGGAATCCGCTGGTCAGGGTAATGGCCCGGGTCGAGTCGGTCTGGATCGCCAGCGCGATCAGCTCGATCATGGCCTTGAGATCGGCTACGGTTCCCTGGCCTGGCTTGGGCTCAGGCATCTCAGTTTTTGGTTTCGGGCGATCGATCCAGGGGCGCTGCTGGACGATTTTCTTCTCCAGGGATCGGACTGAGTCGAGGTACTCGCCGAATTTTCTCTGGTCCTGGCGACCGAGGTGCCGGTTCAGTGATTTCGCTTCTCCGAGCACCACGTCGAGAATGCTGGTGTGGCGTTGCAGCGTCTGGGTCATCCGGGCCTTTGCCTGTGGGCCCTCATCGAGAAACAGGGCCCGGTAGGTTTGTCGCAGGTCGACCGCCGGTACCTGTACGCCGGTACGGGTAAAGCTGACAAGGTTTGACTCGTTGACTTTGAGAACCATCGACGGGTAGCGGGTCGCGGCTCCGACATGCTCGGCGGCCTTCTGGTCCAGGCTGATATTTCCTTCCGGGAAGTTTGTCGCCAGGTACGGCCGCACGCCGTTGAGCAGGGTCGGTATGCAGGCATGGCCGCCAGGGATGCCATGGTCGAGATGAGAGAAAACCGTGAAGTCCTTGCGATGCTTTTCGAGCGGCTTGAGGGTGTCGGGCATCTCGTAGTTGGCGCCAGCCTCTTTCGGAAAGAAGGCCTTCTTGTAGATGCCGTAGTTATTCGAGATGCAGACCACCCGCTTGACGGGTTTCCTGTCGATCGCGGCCGCCTTGAGTGACGGTCCCATCGCCTCGAGCATCGGCAGGGCGATCGCGACACCCGCGCCGCGCAGGAAGTGGCGTCGATTGATGGCTTTGCTCATACTCGGTGTCTCCTCCGCCTCAGGGGAACTGGCCTGTCGCCATTATAGTTCGGGTTCAGGCCGGTCATTCGCTTTTTTTTGTTTTGGGACTCGATTTGGCCAGGTTTCCCCATCGTTTCGAGGGTGTATGAGCCTCAGCGAAGATATTGCGCGCCCTTTTGACCAGTTCAGGTTGTTTTTCAGCGAGGTTCTTTTTCTCGCCGATATCCGCTTCCAGGTTGAAGAGCAGGATCGGGCTGTTGAGGTTCCTCTTGAGGTTTCTCTGGATGGCCTTCCATTTCCCGAAGCGCGCGGCCCGCTTGCCTCCCTGTTCGTAGAATTCCCAATAGAGGTAATCATGCTGTTCCTGCTCCTTATTTTTTCCCAGGAGCGTTGGCAGGAAGCTGATGCCATCGATCGATTTCGGCGACTCAATGCCCGCGAGGGCGCAGGCCGTCGGCAGGAAATCCCAGTGGGCCGAGATGTGATCAGTCGTTGTCCCCGGCCTGATTCTGCCGGGCCAATAAGCGATCAGCGGAACGCGAATGCCGCCTT
>CAJWMA010000213.1 GCA_913042995.1 uncultured bacterium
ACGGTCTCCACGCCCTGGTGACCGACCTCGATGAGCGCGGCATGCTCGATGACGTGGCCATCGTTGCCTGGGGTGAATTCGGCAGAACACCCAAGGTCAACTCCAAGAACGGCGGCCGAGATCACTGGCCCAAGGTAGGCATGGCTCTCCTGGCCGGCGGCGGCATGAAAACCGGGCAGATCATCGGAGCCACCGACCGCTTCGCCGGCGAGGCCATCACCCGCCCGGTTCATTACCAGGAGGTCTTCGCCACCCTCTACCACTGCCTGGGAATCGACCTGGCAGCCACCACGATCGCCGACTCCAGCGGCCGCCCCCACTACCTCCTTGACCGCACCGAGCCGATCAGCGAACTGGTCTGAGAAACCTCATCCTGGTTGAAATATCCCATGGGACGAAAATTCGGCTTCTCCTGGTCCTGGAAAAGAGCCATCGGCCTCTCAGCCTTAAAGGGAAAGATCTCGCGCAAGCTTGGAATCCCGCTGACCCGGCTCGGTCGCCAGCAGAAGGCCGGCCGCGCAGCGGGCTGTTGTGTGCTCATGCTCAGCCTCTTGTGTGCCGGGGCAACTAGCCTAGCCATCCTTTTTTGAAGTAACAGCGCGCAATAACCGCGAGACACCTATCAGGAGTTGTCCGTAAAGAGCGCAGGAGTTGCGGAGGGTTCATCCATGATAAGGATCGCCCCTGCAACCATCGAAAGAGCCTCGTCATAGCCCCGACCGGAGCTCAAAAGTTCGACAAGCGGCTGGCCCTCTTCGATCTCGTCGCCAAGGCGGACTCTCATCTGGAGACCGACGCTGGGGTCCACGGTGTCTTCGATCAGGCGCCGCCCGCCACCGAGAGCGATCAGGGCGTAACCCAGGGCCTCTCCATCGATAGCTGAAACGTAGCCCGCGCGAGCCGCGCTCACCTCGCTGGCGGGCGCCAGCTCGAGCTCCGCGGAGAGATCACCCCCCTGGGCGCGAACCATCTCGTGGAATTTTTCGAGCGGCCGACCCGAAGCGAGCTCTTTCTCGAGCAGCGCCCGCGCCGCGACCGTATCTTCCGCGCGCCCGGCGGAGGTCAGCATGGCCGCGCCCAGTTCGTAGACCACCTCCAGGAGATCAGCCGGTCCCTCGCCGGCGAGCGCGGCGAGCGCCTCGCGCACCTCGTTGGCGTTCCCAACGGCGCGGCCAAGCGGCTGGTTCATATCACTCACGAGGAAGCTGGTCTTGACACCCATGCTCGCCCCCACCGCGGCCATCGCCGCGCCGAGAGAGCGGGCGCTCTCGACATCCTTCATGAAGGCGCCGCTTCCCCACTTGATGTCGAGCGCCAGGGCATCGAGACCCTCCGCAAGCTTCTTGCTCATGATGCTGGCGGTGATCAGCGGCACCGAGGCAACCGTCGCGGTCACATCGCGAAGGGCGTAGAGCCGGGCGTCAGCTGGAGCGAAATCACCCCCCTGGGAGGCGATGACGCAGCCGACCTCTTCGGTGATCCGCCGGATCTCGGTCCCTCCGAGCTCCGCGCGATACCCCGGGATGGACTCGAGCTTGTCGATCGTGCCTCCCGTCGGGCCGAGGCCGCGGCCGGCTACCATCGGAACCTGCAGGCCGCAACAGGCCGCCAGCGGGGCCAGGACCAGTGAGACCTTGTCACCCTGTCCCCCGGTGGAATGCTTATCGACCCGCAACCCTTCAACCCCGGCCCAATCGAGGCTCTCACCAGACTCCATCAGGGTCTTTGTCAGGACGCTCGTTTCGGATTCATCCATTCCCTGGAAATAGATGGCCATGGCCAGCGCCGCCACCTGGTACTCCGGCACATCGCCCGAGACAAAGCCATCGATCACAGCGGAGATCTCGACAGAATCGAGCGCCTCTCCATCCCGCTTTTTCTGGATGACCCGGGTTATATCCATCGGAGTTCCTTGAAACCAACCGCCTTCACATCCAGAAGCTAACACAGGCGAAAATGATCTTTGCTGAAAAAGAACCCGTCTTTCGGTGAAATGAAATCCCTTGGAATAAGAGCGCGAGAGTCGAGAATGCAGGAACCATGATTTTCAGGAAAATCCACGATGGTGTTTCACGGCGAGCGCTTCCCCTCTGCCTCGCCCTGGTCCTGCTGGGAGGTCCGCTCGCGGCCAAACCCCCGAAGATCAACACCGTCCGGCCGCTGGCGGCGGTCCCCGGAAAAACCACCGAGCTCGTGATCACGGGGGAAGGCCTGGAGACGGCAACCGGTCTCTGGACCTCTTTCGGCTCGAAGAGCTCGATCATCGCTGGAGAAAAGCGCGATGGGAAGAGCCTGCGCATCAAGCTCTCGATACCCGCGGAGACCCCGGTCGGGATCGGCGCGATCCGCCTCGCCGGACCCGGCGGTCTCTCGAACCTGGAGCTCTTCCTCATCGATGGCCTGGCCGTCCGAACTGTAAGCGAAGACAACACCTCGGCCGCCACAGCCATCTCGCTCGAGCCTCCCTGCGCTATTGATTCACAGGCAAAGGCGGAGCGCCGCGACTTCTACAGCTTCAAGGCGCGCGCCGGACAGAGTCTCTCCTTCGAGGTCATGTCCCAGCGAATCGGCTCCGCCCTCGATCCCGTCCTGCGAATCCTGGATGCGGACGGCCGGGAGCTTGCCTTCAGTGATGACGCCGCGGGAGCTGACAGCCGGCTCGCCTGGAGAGCTGAAAAGGATGGTGAATACCTCATCGAGCTGCGGGACATCACCTACCGAGGAGGAGAGAGCTTCAGCTATCGCCTGCGCGTAGGCGACTTTCCCCTCGTCTCGGCCCCCTATCCCATGCGAGCCGAGCAGGCGAAGAAGACAAAGGTGACCATCGCCGGCGAGAGCTCAGCCGAGGTGGAGCCCCGCGAGGTCCGGCTGCCGGGGGGCTCGCACGGACGCGCCTTCTCCCTGGCGGCCCGCCGGCCCGGAGGCAGGAGCTCGAGCTTCGTAACCATCCTCTCCAGCGATCTTCCCGAGCTGCTCGAGAACGAGCCGAACAACCAGTCAGAATCCGCCGCCAGGGTCAGCCATCCCTGCGCCATCAACGGCCGCTTCAGCTCGAAGGGCGACCGGGATTTCTACTCCATCGCCGGGAAAAAGGGCGACCGAATTTTGATCCGTGGAGAGACTCGTCTCTCGGGCTCACCCACCGATCTCTACCTCCGTCTCGAGAAACCTGGGGGCGGCAAGATCACCGATGCCGAGGACCAGTCCTATGACCCCGGCAAAGACAAGCAGAAGGGCAAGAACTACTACTTCGATGAGGGCTCGATTGACCACACCTTCACCGAAGATGGCGTTGTCATCCTCATGGTCGAAGATCTCACCGGGAGAGGCGGCCCCGAGCATGTCTACCGGATCGAGGTTCGGCCCTCCCGGGGGCGTTTCTCCCTGGAGCTCTCCGACACGCTCTACCACGCGCCGGCCGGCGGCGACTTCAAGGTAAAGGTCCATTGCCGGCGAAACGGTTATGACGGTCCGATCGAGCTCGAGGCGGCGGGGCTTCCTCCCGGGACAAAGGCCGCGAAGGCCCGCATCGACAAGGGCAAGACCTCGGCCGAGCTCAGCATCTCCCTTGGAAAAGACCTCCAGCCCGGCTTCATCGGAACCTTCCGGATCTTCACGACCATCCAGATCGGCGAAGAAGCCGAGCGGCTGGAGGCCGGCACCCGGGAGGCCCTCAGAAAGGACTTCCCGCGCCTCTTCCACCCTCCGCGAGTCCTCGATGGTCTCGCGGGCTTCGCGGTTACCGCCAGGAAGAAATAAGGCCTCCCCGCCTGTGACCTACTTCACCGAGAAGCGGTGGACGGTCTCATGGGTATAGATCTTGCCCGGCTCCAGGAGAACCGGCGGAAACTTGGGCTGGTTGATCGAATCCGGGAAGTGCTGGGTCTCGAGACAGATCCCATGGTTCTTCTCGTATTTCTTGCCGCCCTTGCCGACGTTTGAGCCATCGAGATAGTTTCCGGTGTAGAGCTGGATTCCCGGCTCGGTGGTCAGGATCTCGAGCAGCCGGCCGGAGCCCGCGTCGTAGAGCGTCGCGGCCAGGGCCATCGAGCTGTCCTTGGAGTTGAGACAATAGTTGTGATCGTAGCCTCCGGGATTTCCATCTCCGGGGGGGAGCTTGCCGATCCGGGAGCCGATCTTCATCGCCTTGGTGAAATCCATGACCGTACCCTTTACCGCCTTGATCTCGCCGGTTGGTATCCCGCCCCCATCAATCGGGGTGTAATGCTCGGCGGCGATCATCAACTCGTGATCAAGAATCGTTCCGCTGCCGGCCCCGGCCAGGTTGAAGTAGGAGTGATGGGTCAGGTTGACCGGGGTGGCCTTGTCGGTCTTGGCCCAGTAGCTGATGATCAGCTCATTGTTATCGGTGAGCTTGTAGATAACCCTGATATCAAGGTTGCCGGGGTAGCCCTCCTCCCCGTCGGGACTGTTGTAGGTGCAGAAGAGCATGGAAGCCCTGGCCCCCTGGATGGCCTTGATTTTCCAGTTGCGCTTGTCGAGTCCCTTGACGCCTCCGTGCAGGTGGTTGGCGCCGTTGTTCTTCGCCAGGGTGTATTCCGTGTCTCCGATCTTGAACTTGCCGCCCGCGATCCTGTTCGCGACCCGGCCGGTGGTGGCGCCAAAGTAAGGATGGCCCGCCAGGTAGCCTTCGAGGGAATCGAAACCGAGCACCACGTCCTCGAGCTTTCCATCGCGTCCGGGAACATGCAGCTCCGTCAACAGCGCGCCGTAGGTCATGACCTTCGCCGTTACGCCGTTCTTGTTCACCATCGTGTAGAGCTCGACGGCGTCGCCTTCGGCGGTCTTGCCGAAAGGGGCCTTGGTGACCTTGTTAGAGGTCGCTGTACAGGAAGCCAACAGGAGAACGCAGGGAATGAAGCCGAGAATCCGGAAGAGATGCATGGATACGCTCCTTGATGATGATTGGGGGTGAAACCGGACCTGCCAGTATACAAACTCCGGCTCAACCTGCCATACTATCTGTTCGCAAGGAAAGCCCCGTTTCGAGAATTGAAACCAAGCGCAAAGGACCAACAACATGCCCAGACTCGCCTCCTTGATCCTGGCGGCCTTACTCCTGGCCGCCCTGCCCGGCTCCAGACTCACCGCCCAGGAAACCCCGGAGTCCCTTCTTCTCAAGGCGACTGAGGCCAGGCGAGAGGCCCAGGATCTCGCCCTGCGCGCCGCGGCGGCCTTTGACCGAAGAGGAGGCGATCACTTTGTCGCCGGAAGAATCAAGGAGTCGGTGGCGGATTTCGATATGGCCGTCAAGCTTGACCCGAAGAGAGAGCCCTGGCACTGGCGCCGAGGCATCTCGTACTACTACGCCGGAGAGTTCGAGAAGGGGAAAAAGCAATTCGAGGGCTACCAGACGGTAGACTCGAGCGATGTCGAGAACGCAACCTGGCGCTATCTCTGCATGGCCCGGCTCAGTGGAGTCGCTGAGGCGAGCAAGGCGATCCTGAAAATCGGTGACGACCGGCGAGTGCCGATGCGCCAGATCTACGATCTCTATGCCGGCAAGCTGAAGCCTGAGGATGTCCTCAAGGCCGCCACGGCAGGCAAGCCCCCGCCTCCCGCGCTCAACATGAGACTCTTCTACGCCCATCTCTACCTGGGACTCTACTACGAAGCGGCCGGCAGGGAGAAACTGGCCCGCAAGCATCTCTACAAGGCCGCCGATGACCACAGGATCGGTCACTACATGTGGGATGTCGCGCATGTCCACGCGAACATTCTTCGGGCAAAAGAGAAAAAGAAATAACGCGCGTCCGGTTGATTCTCCCGGATCGCTGCGGGCCGCTGTTTCGAAACTGCCAGACAGGATCTTTCGTCCTGCAGCGCCGGCCGAGAGCAGCTTCGTCCCCCGAACGCGGCCTGAATTATTGGAAGAGAGAGCCTGCTTCGTACTAACATGGAGACAGCCCGAAACCCGGCCCTGCGGCGGGGTTCAAGTCGGGAATCTTCAGCCAACATCTTTCTCCGAGGGAGCCTGGACCAGGCCATGAAACAAACTATCGCGGCATTCACGATACTCCTCTGCGGCCTGTTCGCCGGGCACGCAACAGCCCAGCAGGAGCTCAAGCCGGACAAGCGCTTTACCCAGTGGGACAGCAACAAGGATGGCAAGCTCACCCGCGAGGAGCTTCCCGAGCGCAACCGGAAGAATTTCGGGCGGGTCGACACCGACAAGGACGGCTTCATCTCGCTGAAGGAGCATCTCACCTTCCTTGGCCGCCTGCCGCGAAACCGTAACCAGGCCCGCCAGCCGCGCGCCCTCCAGGGTGTCAGGATCGAGAAGAACATCGCCTACGCCGGCACCGACAATCCGCGCCAGACACTCGACCTCGCCCTGCCTGAGAAACGCGCCACCGACAAACCCCTGGCCGTCATCGCCTACATCCACGGCGGTGGGTGGCGGCAGGGCTCCAAGGAGGGCGGCCTCAACCGGCTGAACCTCTACCTGAAGACCGGCCGCTATGTCGGCGTCTCCATCGGCTACCGGCTCAGTGGTGAGGCGAAGTGGCCCCAGCAGA
>CAJWMA010000214.1 GCA_913042995.1 uncultured bacterium
TCCGCGAGCTGCCCGACACCCCGCTCGAGCCCGGCCAGACCGCCATCGCCGACCGCGGCTACCGCTGCCTCTACACCGGCGTCGACCTCTCAGGCTGGAAAACGGCCGGCAAGGGCTGGCAATCGCGCAACTGGACCTTTCGCTACACGGGAAAACCAAAGGCCGGCGACAAGTCGATCGTAACGACGGAATCCTTCTCCGACTTCGGCTTCATCTTCGATGTCCAGGCTCCGAAGAAACCGGGAGCCTGCAAGGTCCTGCTGCGCGACTCGTCCTCCGCCGCGATCACGATCGACTCAACCCTGAAATCGAAGGGCTGGAACCGCTTCGAGGGAGAGCTGCGGGGCAACAAGCTGAGCCTCAAGCTCAACGGCAAGCCGTTGTTCACCGACAAGGCGCTCGATGACGTTCCCGCGAAGGGACCTATCCGTATCATCCCGGACGGCCCGATCGGCTTCGCCAACGTCTACGTCCGTCCGCTGGAACCCTGAGCCGAAAAAGCGAGAGACCTCAGCCTTCCTCATCCGCGCGGTAGCCGAGCCGCTGGGCGGTCTCGAAATCGTCACGAGCCTTGGCGTATTCGCGCTTTGACTCCCAGAGCTCTCCTCGCAGCCAGAAAAACTCACCGCGGCTTCCATCGCGGGCGATCGCCTGGTTGTAATCCCTCAGGGCGTGGCCAATCCAGCCCTTGCCGTTATACGCCTGGCCTCTCTTGAAATAGGGATCGGGAATCTCATCGCTCGCCAGGCGAATGGCCTCGGTGTAGTCAACAATGGCCGTATCGAAAAGTTCGTTCTCGATAAAGAGATTGCCCCGGCACCAGAAGGCGTAGCTGTAATCAGGTTCGATCAGCACCGCCTTGCTCAGATCCTCGAGCGCCGCGTAATCGGCCCCCTGGCCATCCTTCCAGGCCTGGTTTTCATGAGAATCCAGGTCAAAGACGACCCGCGCCGCCGGGCTGGGCTGCAATGGACGGAAGGTCTGTACGGCGGAAGAATTTCCTTCGGCGCTTTCTTCTTCGCCAGGCTGCCCCGAATCAGCCGGTTTCTCATCGGACGCCTCAGCATCAAACGGTCCCAGGGCTTCGATCTCGTTCTCGAAGCTTTCACCGAGCTGATCCAGATCCTCCACGCCAGCTGTACTTTCTCGATCTTGACACAGGTACGACATCGCTCGAACAACATAGAGAAAGCTCTGCTTCGAATCGATCCGCAGCGATCGATTGCAATCACCGATGGCCTTGCCGTATTTACTCAGCATGTAGTAGGCATACCCCCGGGCACGGTAGACCCGGGAATCATCTGGCCTCAGCCGAACAGCCTTGTTGAAATCGAGAATGGCAAGGTTGTACATGGGCGCATCCTGCTCGCAATAGGCCTTTCCCCGCTTGATATAAGCGTCTGAAAACTCCGCGTCGAGCTTGATGGCGCGAGAGAAGAACCGGATCGCGTTCTTCCAGCTCTTCTCCTTGAAATAATGACTGCCCCTCTTGTACAGATCACCTGGAGTCAATTGTTCCGCCTTTCTTTTCTTCCGCTGATCAGCCCGAGAGCTTCCCGGCTGAGATCGATTTCTTCAATAGTCCAGAATTCCGGCTCAACCAAGCAGGAGATAGAGGACAACCGCGATAACTACCCAGAAACCGGGCCCCGGCAGGCTCCCCAGGTTGTGAACCTTGTAGAGAGGAAAGCCGGGCCCTCTCACGCGGTCTTTGTCATAGTCAAAATCATATTCTTCCATCGGGCCCCTCCCTAAAGGACTTCGTAGTCCGTTCTCTCTCTCAGCTTCAGGCTGGCTCCCCTCAGGACCCAACCGTTCCTGGAAGATTTCTCAACTTCACTCCTCGTACAGGCGGAGATTGTTGTTATGGCGTCTCGATACGGAAATGCAAACGAGGTCAGCATTTTTTCTTCAGGCGAAAGCGGCGGGAACCGCTGCCCCTGGTACTTGCATTATAGTCGAATAAGTAAGGCCCGGGGTGCGGGTAGTACTACCTCGGAAGGGGCACCCGGGATCCGGGCTTCAGGGCATGGGCCGGCATCTTCTCACGGGAGCTGAAAACACGCATCTGGACGGTCTTCTGCAGCTTGTTGCCGCTCTCGTCGAATTTTCCAGTCGACTTGTCGAGTACCCCCGAAGGATCGAGCCCCAGGTGCTTGACCATGAAGGGATACATGGCCTGGCGCTTGGAAAACTCGTAGCCGTGCTGCTCTTTGGCGAAATGGGAATTCTCAACATTGCCCTCCTTGCCGAAGTAGCTGTAGATCCCGCGAATGTAGGGATATTCGACCTTGGGCGTGTTCTTGGTCCAGTCACCGCCGACAGAGATCAGCTTCAGAGGGCGGGGAGCCGCCAGGGCCGCGAATTCAACATTGCTGGTTTCGAGCGACGGCGTCTTGTGAATCGGCATGCCGCTCTCGCAATGACAGCCGCCAAAGAAATGGGCCGAAACCATGACCACCGGCACCGAAACCGTCACGCGCGCGTCGACCGCGGTCAGCAGGAAGGTCTGCGTACCGCCGCCTGAGCAGCCGGTAACCCCGATGCGGCCGTCATCTACAGAAGGCAGCGACTGCACGAAATCGATCGCCCGGATGCTGCTCCAGGTCTGCAGGGTAAGCGCCTGGCGATGGCCGTGATTCCAGCCGAGGAAAGCCGAATCACCGAAACCGATCATGTCGTAGGAAAAAACGACCGCTCCCATTCGGGCAAGCGTCGCGCAACGATGCTGCTGGTCCGGCCTCTGGCGGGCGCCCTCGGGGCCCCTGTAATGCCCATGAGGGCAGAGCACCGCGGGAAAGGGCCCCTTCCTGCCAAGAGGACGATAGAGGGTTCCGTAGACAAAGAAGCCTGGAACCGCCTCAAAGCCGGCCGGCTCGGCCGAATAGCCGTTGAACTCAACCTTCTTACCGTAGACCGGGTTGAGAGGCGTCTTCCTGGGCAAAGGATCGAGACCGGATCCGGTCAGGATCTGCCTGCGAATCTTCGCCTCGCGCTTTTTCCACTCAGCCAGGTTCGAGTGGGCCTTCTTGAAACGCGCCAGCTGCCTGACGGCATCGGCCTCCGACTGGTAGTTACCCACGCAGAGAGTAGGCTTCCCATCCCCGGCGGCAATCCCGGACCAGAAGACGCACGCGAAGACCAGGAGCGAAGCTCCTACGATAGACTGGATGGTATTTGCGATTTTCATGCGACGAGCCTGCCAGAAACCGCCCCGGCGCGCAACCTCTCACCCCCTCTTGGAGAGGCCGGCGGCAAAGAAGAAAACTAACCGATTTCTTGGCCGTCGATACCGGCTCAGATAGACTGGAGGAGGATCAAAGCCATGCCCAAATCAGCCCCTGCTCTAATTTCCCTCGCCCTGCTCTGCTCCGCTTTCTGCGCATCCCGAGCCGAGGCCAGGACAAAGTACGTCAAGGTTCGCCCGGGGCAGGACCTCGCTGCGCTCATCCGTAACGCCCGCGCCAACACGGCCTTCCTGCTCGCGCCTGGAACCTACAAGCTGAAGCCCCAGGAACCCCATCTGCAGGCGGTTCTGCTCGAGAATAAGAGCAATGTCACCATCCTCGGCCGGGACCGGGAGAAAACCCGCATCGAGCTCTCCCCCGGGGTCAAGTTCGGTTTCTACATCGGCAGCAACCTCTCCAATGTAACGATCCAGGGACTGACGATCAGCGGCACCCTCCCGCTCAAGGAGAACACCCACGCCATCGGCAACTACTCCGGCAGCACGAAGATCAAGGGGCTCCGTTTCACCGACCTGAAGATTGAAAAGGTGGCCGTTGGCATCAGCATCGCCGCGGGAGAAAACGGCAGCTACTCCGATGTCAGCGTCGACCGCAACGTCATCGGACCGACGATCGGAACCGATGCCGGCTGGGGCTACGGCATCCACATCGAGAACGCCACCAACGTCAGGGTCTCAGGCAACTTCATCAGGGAATGCACCCGCCACAGCATCTACCTGGCCCGCGCCGCGAAAGGATCGAACGTCCGGATCGAAAACAACCTCATCCTCGACCACGACCCCAGGTCGAAGCAACCGCGCTGGTATTGCGCCGCGCTGGTCTGCTCTCGCTCAAGCGACGTGATCATCTCAGGCAACCTGGTTGTGGACCCCCGGACTGTCGCCATCAGTGTTGAGCCGGACGAGTTCAAGGCCTGGCCGACTAAAAACATCAGCCTGTTCTCCAACCGGGTGCTGGGCGCGCGCCGGGTCGGTCTCTGGTTGACCACGGACGGCTCCTGCGAGGTTCTCGCCAACAAGGTCACCCTGCACGCGGCACCTCCAGACCCGCAGTGGTGCCGCGAAACAAGCACCTACGACTACGCCCGCGGCAAGGAAACGAAGAGCTCCTTCAAGGCGCCGCAGGAGCGGTGGACGAAGGCCGAGTATACGGCGTTGCTTGGCGACCAGCTCTACATCATGGCCGGGGGAGTCCTCGACCAGGCGGAAACGAAAACCTGGACCTTCGAGACCTGCCCGAAAAAATGGGAGAACGTCCGCGGCCTGGTCGCCCTCGAGAACGCCGTGGGAAAAGGGAAGCACCGGCTCTACGTCGTCACCGACACGGGCATCGACGAGGTGAATCCGGCGCGCTGGAAGATCAGGGACAGCAAGGGCGACTGGAAAGGCACCCGCTACGTGACCACCGCCGGAGGCTACCTCCACCTCCTCGTGGATGACGTCCTGCACCGGGTCTCGCCAAAATCCCCCAGCGCCCGCTCGACGAAAAAACCCTGGTCCGGAACCAAGTGGATCTGCCCCCTCGGCGACAGAATCTTCCTGTCGAGCTCCGGCGGTAACTACCTCCTCGACCCCAAGACCCTCAAGGGCGTGAAGCTCGGCGAGAAGAAAGCGGCGGACTAAATATTGCAAACCGGCTCCAGGGAAACCTGGCCGGGAGAAAACCATGTGGAAACCCACCCGACGTGATTTCCTGAAAACCTCCGCAGCCCTGGCGGCCGCGGGCGGGACGCTCAGCGTGCCGGCCGCGGCCTACGTACCTGAAAACCCTGCTGGAGAGCGCCCCCGGCAGGACGAGGGCGTCGAGGTACTCCATCCACGCGGGCGGGTGCCGCTCTCTTTCATCATCGATGACTCGACCTGCCTGGTGAACATGGGGCATTTCTGCATGCCGCAGTTCGCCTCCGCCTGGCCGGACCGCCAGCAGTACAAGAAGCCCTGGAAGACCTGGCCGCGGGAGATTCCCGATGACTTCGTTCGCCAATTCGGACAATGGTGCGCTGAGAACGGCGTCCGCGGCAAGTACAGCATCGTACCCAATCCCGCCTGCGTTGGTTTCCTCGACCGAGAGTTGCCGGGCTGGTCGCGCAAAGAGCTGAAGGACAGCCTCGCGCTGGTGCGAGATCTCATGCTGCCCAACTGGGACATCCATCCGGAGATGATCACCCACACCCGGGTCATCGACCTCTCGACCGGCCGTCCCCTCGAACCGGCCAGCTCCGCTACGATGGAGAACTCCTGGCCGCGGGAGAAAAAATCAGTCGACGAGTTGACGGAGTACCTCGCCTACGCCCTGAGAATTCTGAAGAACTGCGGCCTGCCGTGCGAGGGTGTCACCACCCCCGGCGGTTTCGGCAATCTCGTCAAGCCGGAGCTGTCGCTGGCAGCGGGCGAGGCCCTGCGCGATGTGTACGGTGTAGAGCTTCCACACTATTTCAAGTACGTGGCCAGCGGCAAAGACGAAAGCACCGAGCCGCGCCTTGAGCACGTCAGCGGGCTCAAAACCGCCAACCCACACGCCGTGGTCAACGTCCCTGCCGGCACCGGAGACTGGTTCGGCGGATGGGATGGAGACCTGAAGAGCCGCGGACAGCTTTACTCGAACGACGATGCCACCGCCGGCCGAATGGTAGAGCTCATCGAGCGCGGCGCCCCGGCCGTGATGCTCTGTCACTGGCCTGGGATGTACTCCCAGGGAACCAGGGAGGGCTTCAACGACTTCAAGAAGGTCGTCACCGCCCTCAACACCAGGTTCGGCGACAGGACCCTGTGGATGAAGGTCAGCGAGATCGCCCGCTACTGGGCGGCCAGGAAGCTGACGGCAATCGAGCGAAAGGCCGCCGGCTTCGTGCTCGATGCCCCCTTCGCCTGCGAAGCCTTTACCGTGCGGGTCAAGTCGAACCGTGCCAGGCCGCCAGTGGTCATCCACGGCGCTAAACCCCTTGTTCTCAATGAGGTCCACCGCCAACGAGACCTCGCCGGCGGAAGCTGGCTTCGCCAGAAGGACGCTCTCAGCCTCTGCTTCGACCTGCCGAAGGGCAAGTCAACACTCAAGGCCTAATGTGTTGCGCAGAAGCGCTTATTTTCGTCTCTTCAATCCCGCCAGGGTACGTTCGTAATCGATTCGACCGGTGATCTTCAGGTTCTCGATCACTCCCGCCAGGGACCCGCCCCAGAAGAAGCCAACCCGGCCGATGGAAGCGCCCGTGACCTCGTCGAATGGATGGCCGGAAACGACCCCTCGAACGACATACGCGAATACG
>CAJWMA010000215.1 GCA_913042995.1 uncultured bacterium
ACTCATTCGCAGCAGTGAAAACCAGCGGTTCATGCTCGCCATGATGGCCGTGTCGCCGAAGAGATTGTCGTAGCGGTTCATCATCTCCACAAAATGGGGATAGTACTGCTCCGCATCGTACCAGGCACAGCTGCCGCAATGGGCGGCGATCACCGGCCCGCCGTGGTCGAGCGGCCGCTCGAGCTTCCGGGGATCGGTAAATTGCTGCGAAACCACCTTGCAGGAATGCTCCCAACCCGTATGGAACATGAGCACCACTCCCAACTCGTTGGCCAGCTTGTAGAACGGATCGAACTCGGGACGCGAAGGATCAACGCCCTGGATCGCCGTGTGCAGCTTGACCAGGCGCGCCCCCGCCTCGCGACAGCGTTCCAGTTCCTTCAACGCGTCGCTGCGAATCGGGTTGATCGAACAGCCCGGCAGGACCTTTGGACACTCCCTGGCCAGGTCAAACACGTGATCGTTCGAGACGTAGAAATGCGTATCAGGATCGTTGCGGGAGCCATCCTCACGGTACACGGCATCCTGCGCCAGCACCACGGCGTAGTCGAGACCCGAGGTCTGGATGTGTCGAATCAGCCTGTTGCGCATCTTCTCGCTGATCGTCTCACCGGGCTCACTCAGTATTCCCGAGATCCGAAGAACAAGCCGCGTCTTCCACATTTTGCGGGTGTTTTCCGACAGGTAGCCCTCCTCCGGATTCTCACCCCAGCAGAAGATATGCGTGTGCACATCTACCGAGCAGGTGGATGCCGGAGTATCGACAGCTTCATCCGGATCAGCGTTTCCGGATTCTTTCAGGCGATCCATTCTTGCACCAGGTAATTGATCATTCTTCAGTCGCCGCTTCTCGGATCAGCTTGTTCCACCAGGTCAGACCCTTCAATTCGAGTGTTCTCTCCAACTCTTCCGGAGATTTGAAGACTGCCGGGGCCGCCGGCCCATCCTCGCCCGGGAGAATCTTACGGTAATAAAAGACCGCGGGAACCGTCATACCTACCAGGATGGTCACGAAGATCAACCGGATCCGGATAGATCTAACCGCGAGGCGACAGACCGTGAGACCGAGCATAAACAGACCGAAGGCCTGGAAGAGGACCATAATCTTGGACAGCAGGTGGAGTTTCCCGTCCGGCGCCTCCAGGAACGCTATGAATTCGAGCTGGGGCCTGGCGGAGGCCCGCTCCTTACGGAATTTATTGACCAGGTTGACGGCCGGCATCGTCGGCCGACCCATGATATTTTCGATGGGAAAGTCGAGCTCTCCTGAATCGCCTCCGTAGGCCCTGAAGACGACCTCCGTACAGACCAGCTTATCCGTCGAGCTAAAATCAAACTCAAAATCGTAGGGCAGATCCCAGTAGGAGAAGGCTCTCTCGATGGCCGCCTTGATCTCATCAGGGGCTAACTTCGGTCGAAAGACGGCAACCGAGTCCGCCTCGGCGATCGAGTGTTCCATTGACGAAAAGATCACCCCTTCGCTGACGGCCTCGATGATCTTGCATTCGTGGCCCTCAGAATCAGGCGAGGTATACCCCTCCCAGAACGTATTCGCCCTCTCCAGGTCCTGTCCAAAACCAGTTCTCAGGCTCTCCTCGGTCAGACCGAGCTCTCTCAGATCCTCCGCTGTCCCAATATAGAGGGCGGCATGCGGCCAGTACCCGGGCAGAAAGGCATTGGAGCCGTAGTAGTTCCTCCGCTCCAGGATAATGTCGCCGGGCTTCATCAGCTGCAGAAGCTTCTCGAAATCGGCCGAACCCTTGATCGCCGATTCGACCTGGATGGTCTTGAAGTCGCCAATCCAGGAGGAGATGGCCTTCTGGGCCTGGTAGACGACTTCCTTGCTCCTCTCCTTGATTTGATCATGCGCCCGGCGCACAACCCGCTGGCTGCTCGACTCCGCATACCTGGCGATGGTCTCTTCCGCAGCTCTAATCACCGGCTGAAATTGTTCATAGCAGGCGACCTTGCCCAGCTCATCCTTGATGGGGCTCGCATGGTAGCGCGACTCGAATTCCTTGAACAGGCCCAGGTTTTCCGGGCTGCGAAGTCCATCCCTGACAAAATTATAGAACCCCGGCGGGATCCCCCATTGCTGAATACCCTCATTGAGCTTCGCCCTGGTATTCTCCGCATTGAACCCGTTAACAAACTTCAGGGAAGTTTCAAAGAGCACCGTCCCCGCGGCGTACTCCACGAGGAACGCGCGAATCAGGAGCAGATCGGCAGCAATTTCCTCAGGATCAAAATTGGCGATCCTCTCATATCTCAGGAAAACAAACAGCAGCACCTCACGGTAATGGTAAAAACGCCGTAAGAGCTCCTGGACCCTGTCGCTGTTTCCCTGCACCTGGTACCAGTTCCAGCCCGCCTCATTGGCCTTTTCGGCCTTCTCCTTGTCTAACGTCAGCGCCCCGGCATCCCTTTCGAGCGCGGCCATTTCTCCAATGAGCTGGATCAGTTTTTCCTCATCCGCATCAAGACGGCGCCCCAGCTTGCCCTTGCCAGTTTCCGTATTCAAATATTCCTTCAGCCTGAGAGAAGGCTCCAGCACCTTGATCCCGAGATCGCGTTCATCTCGTCTCTCCCGCTCACGCTCGACAATACCCGCCGGCTGAAAGACCCCGAACCAAAGCAAAACTACAGCGGCCAGCACCAGCAGGGAAGCGGAGAGAAAAACCGCCGGGGCCGACGCCCTGCGCCTCCACTGCAGCCTTGGCTCCGGTTCCGGACGCGGTTTCACCTCCGCAAACTTTTTCGCCAGCCCGGCGAGCAATTCATGGAGACCGGACCGCAGTTGCCTGATCTCTCTCAGCCGCCCTCTGCGGCCGGAGATCAACAGCTGATGCCACAAAACAACCGCGGCAACCTTTGCCCTTCTCCAGAACGCGAGCGCGAACACTCCGGCAAACGGCATGAAAGCCAGGGTCCCCAGGATGACACCCTTCATGAAACCCTGGTCAAACATCAACCAGCCCAACGCCGCGTACCAACTCAGGTAGAGAGGCAGCCCGACCAGGATACGATGTGTGGACATCGTCACCATCCCGGGCTGGTCCAGGAGTCTCGCGATGGAACGAACGGCAATGAATGGAACAATATGCCAGAGCGAGCCCAGCAGCGCCGGAAGAGAAAACAGCATCAATCGGAACAACGTCGCGCAGACCTTGAAAACCGCCGGGAGCCCGCTCTGCTCGAGAACGGGGCTGCCCACCTTGAGTCCTGCGGAATTGACGGCCTCGCGGTAGGTTTTGACTTCTTTGGCGACCGCCTCCGCCTTTTCCCGGTCAGCCACCAGGAAATGATTGATCGCATCGGCGATCCGCTTGCGCTGCCGCAGCGAGCCTGCGGGAACCTCGGCCTGGTCCACTACCGTCGGAACCAGGACCTCGAGGTCCTCGAGCCAGGGCTCCCACTCAGGTTCGTCAAGATGCACCATCAACTCCCTGAGATTATCCGCAAGCTCCGTGGTCAGGGCGCGCATCGCTTTGCGGCTGTCGCCATCGTGGCGCCGCACCCAGTCATCGATATCGATGGGATCTCCGACCCGGATCCAGACTCCCGAACGAAACTGTTCCTTTCGTTCGTAGTTGATCCCCAGGGGAATCACCTGGACTCCGCGGGTTCCTTCATCGTAGGCCTTGATGGCCATCCGAGCGGCTCCGGACCGGACCTTGTTGAGGTGCGCCTGGTCGGTCGTCTTGCCTTCGGGAAAAATGCCCAGAGCCTTCCCTTCCATCAGGGCCTCCGCCCCGGTGTCCAGGCTCTGCAGATTGCGGCGGACCTGGCTCTTGTCGTCCATCCCCCGGTAAGCGGGAACCATGCCGAGAGCGTGCATCACCCTCCCCACCACGGGCATTTCGAAGAGTGGAGCCTTGGCCATGAACCGCACCGGCCGGCCGGCGGTGACGCCGATCAAAACCGGATCGACCATCGAGTTGGCATGGTTCGCGCACAGGAGGACCGGACCTTGCTGCGGGATCTTCTCCCCTCCGGAAATCTCCAGCCGAGGATAATAGAACTTCACCATCCCTCGGGCGAGCCGGCGCAACACGCCGCGCGATTCAGTTTTTTCTTCGGGCATCACAATTCTCCTAAGCCGGCAGCAAGTCTAACTGCAAACATGCTGTTCGCCTATAGTTAACAGGCGAACAGATGTAGAGCCGCCATCCTGAAAGATCTCCCTGCACTTGAACCTGTCAATTCCAGCCTGGTCCCGGAAAAGTCCATGAGGCGAAGATCCGTTGTCTGTCCACTTACATTCCACTTCAAAATGGAAGAATGGTCCGGCGCCCCAGCTTGACGATGCTCTGAACTTCGCAGGGCGCCAACTCATACCATCCCCCAGGCGAGGGTTGGATATTCAAGCTTGCATCAAAGACCGCAGGTATCCTGCAGGTCACAATTTGGATACGGCTGGCAGCCAACTCCCGCGGCAGGAGGCATGCCTCCGAGAAAGAGGTAATTGAGTCCCGCGATACCGTCAGCGATATTCAGACGGGCATCGCCGTTGAAGTTCATAGCATCCTGGCAACCCGGCGCGCCGCCGCCGAGGAACAGCCAGTTCAACAGGCACTGCACATCGGCAATGTTCACCCGTCCATCTACATTACAATCGTAGGTAACAGCGTTCTCATCAATACCGAGGAGCGCCACCTCGTAAGCTCTCTTGCGCGGCAATACGCCAATGTTTACATGGGTAATAATATTCTCCACCGGCTGGCCGGCGCCCTGGAGACCATCGACATACCTCACAGCCCTGGTCTCGGTCACGTCCACCTCGGGGAAAGGACTCCGGATTTCGATCGTGGCGATCGGCTCAGTACCTGAGGCCGGCAAGGTCACGAACTCGGTAAAGGAAAGGATGACAGCACTCACGGCGCCCTGGTTTCCTTCACCCTCCGTCAACTCGCTCTTCTCAAAACCGCCGCGCCGCCGCCCGCCCTCGGCCTCGTCGGCCGCAGCGGTTCCATCGACCGTTATGCCAACGATATCGAGACCAGGATCACCCGCGAGGCCGATCGACCAGCCCTGGGCCCCGAACACCGCCTGGTTATCAGAGGTTGTCAGCGTGCAATCAATCGCCTGGGTAAAGAACTGGCCATAAACTCCTTCGATCGTTTCACTATTCTCACCGTCGAAGGCCAGTTCGAACTCAGCCAGGACACCACGGAGAGTCACCTCGTAGGGGGTCTTGCGAGGTAGAACTCCAGTGTTTCCGTGGGTAATCACATTATCCACCGGCTGCCCCGCGCCTCGAAGACCATCAACGTACCGGACTGCCTTGTTCGCGGTTACGCCTACATCAGGGAAAGGACACCGGATGTCGACCCTGGCAATCGTCTCCGTTCCGGAAACAGACAATGTTACGAAATCATTAAAAGAAAGAATGACGGCGCTCACGGCGCCCGTATTTCCCTCGCCCTCGGTCAACTCGCTCTTCTCGAAACCGCCGCGCCGAAGCCCGCCTTCGTCCTCGGTCGCCGCCGCGGTCCCATCAACCGTAATACCAACAATATCAAGACCAGGATCTCCTGCCAGGCCGATAGACCATCCCTGAACTCCAATCTCTTCCTGGCTCTCAGAAGTCATCAAGGTGCAATCAATAGTCTGGTTGAAATTCAGGCCGGATACGCCTTCGACCGTTTCGCTATCCTCAGACGAGAAACCCAGCTCGAATTCGGTCTTCATATCCTGCCCCCAGCATTGCCCCAGAAAGGCAATACTGACAGCAGTCGCGACGATCCGTAGAAGCCCCACTCTCATGTCAACTCCCTGCATTTAAACCCACAGGCTGCATGTTGGAATAATTGCCTGAAACGCCGAATGCCCGGAACCCGCATCAAACACCACAGACATCTTGAAGATCGCAGTCAGGATAGGACTGGCAGCCAGCTCCAGAAGCCGGAGGCGGCCCTCCGTGGAAAAGATAATTAAGCCCTGAAATACAGTCAGCGATATTCAGACGGTTATCTCCATTAAATTCCATAGCATCGAGACAACCCGGAGCAGCGCCGCCGATAAACAACCAATCCACAAGACACACGGCATCGGCAATGTTAACTACCCCATCGACATTGCAATCGTAGGTGACTGCGTTCTCATCAGTCCCTAAGAGATCCACCTCGTAGGTTGTCGTTCGCGGCAGGATACCGGAGTTCTGGTGGGTAATTACATTATCCACGGGCTGGCCAACACCGCGAAGGCCGTCGACATACCTGACGATCTTGGTCTCGGTCACGTCCACCCCGGGAAAGGGGCACCTGATATCCACCCTGGCAATCGTCGCCGTACCTGATGCGGGCAAAGCTACGAATTCGGTAAAGGAAAGAATGAGGGCGCTTATGGCTCCAGCGTTTCCTTCACCCTCGGTCAATTCGCTCTTTTCGAAACCACCCCGTCTGAGTCCACCATCATCCTCGTCGGCCGCAGCGGTCCCATCAACCGAGATGCCAACGATTTCG
>CAJWMA010000216.1 GCA_913042995.1 uncultured bacterium
CCGGCGCTGACAGCCAGGATCGAGATGCTATGGGTTCCGCTGCGACGCGCTCCCTCGGCGAGCACGCAACTCGAGAGCAGGGTGCCATCGTCGAGGCGGACGATGTCCTCCTCGATCCGCCCGATCGCGGCCAGGTGTGACCGGGTCCAGGGCCGGCCGTTCTCCCTGTACCAGCGCCCCGCCTGCTCCGCCAGGGGCCGGGTCGTGTCGTCAAGCCCGCTGCCAGCCGGGAGCCCGAGGTGCCTGAGATAGAGTTCCTGCGGCAGGGGGGTAAGGCTCAGTTCGCGCTGTTCCGGGTTCAGATGGCTCATGCCGCGCTCTCCCCCGCTCCGATGGGCTTGAACTGGCAGCCCTCGACAAAGTGATCGAAGAAGTCCGGATCGGTTTCTAATTCGATGTGCTCAATCCGATTGACCGTTTCCTCGAGTTCCAGGCGCCGGCGCGTAGAGAGGAGGGCGAGGGTCGCGCCTTCGATCGCGGCGTTGCCGATCCGGGTGATCTTTTCATCGGGGAGATCAGGGATGAGCCCGATGCGGCGCGCGGAATCAAGGTCGAGATGGCTGGCGAAGCCTCCTGCGAGGTAGAACTGGTCGAGGTCTTCGCAGGAGCGCCCCAGGTTTTTCATTACGATCTCCAGGCCGGAGACATTGGCTCCCTTTGCCTGCGCCAGCTGGCTGATGTCCTCTTCGCTGAGATAGACAGAGTCGGTCTCCGGCAGCTCAAAACGATCAGCCTCGTTTGCGAGGCGGCCGAGGTGGTCCATGCGGCCGCTTCGAAGAAGCTCTCCCAGCAGTTCGACAAGACCTGAGCCGCAGATTCCCTCAGCCCTGGGTGAGTCGCCGATCACCTTGTAGCTGAGGTTTCCCCCTGCGTCGATGCGAACGCTCTCGATGGCGCCCTCCAGCCCGGGCATGCCGCAGCTGATGGATCCACCTTCGAAGGCGGGGCCGGCCGGGCAGGAGGCGGCAAGCAGACGGCCTCCGCCGTTGACAATGAGCTCGGTGTTGGTCCCGATATCCATGATGGCGGCGAGGCCCTCCGATGCGTCCAGGTCGACTGCAAGCAGGCAGGCGGCCGCATCCGCTCCGACGTGACCGCTGAGGAGTGGAAGACCGACGATTCTCGCCTGGGGGCAGACGGGCAGCCGAAGTTTTTTCGCGGTGGATTCAATTCCGGTAGATTCGCGAAGACCGCTCTCGAGTTCATGCTCTGTTGTTGATCTGTAGGGTCGTTGGCCGACCGAGCTGACGTCGAGTCCGAAGAGGAGGTCCCGCATGGTGGTGTTTCCAGCTACGATGATTTCGTAGATCGTCGCCGGGTCGCAGTCGAGATCTTCGATGCAGTGGGCGAGATAGGACAGCAGGGTGCGCTGGAGGAGCCTCCCGGGATGGTCGCTGTCGTACTGGATCCGTGCCATGACATCGCTGCCGCCGAAGCGCTGGGGGTTTTCAAAAGAGGTTGCCGCCACCTGTTTTCCCGATTCGAGATCCAGGAGCCTGAGGACGACAGTGGTTGTTCCCAGGTCGAGAGCGATACCCAGGAGAGGTCCCGGGTTTTTCGTTAAGGGCTCTCCATCCAGCAGTACCCAGTCCCCATCACGGCTGACCGCTGGCGCGAGGCCCGCGTTCGGGGTCTCTATCCAGCCGGATTCTTCTATGCGCATCCGAGCTCGCCGCATCGTGTGGCAGGTGACCGATCCTGAATCGGCATCCAGGCATGCCCTGCAGGCCAGCCTGAAGCCCGCCCCGAGATGCTCTTCCTCGCTCGACAGTTTTGAGAGCAGCTCCTTTCCCTTACTGATTTCGACAATGCATTCCCTGCATTTGCCGTTTTTATTGCAGGAGGTCGGGACGTGTACGCCTAGCTCTTCGGAGCATTCGAATATGCTCAGCCCTCTTCGCGCCGATAAGCTCTTGCCGTTGACTTTGATCTCCAGCGACATGGGCTCAGGCGTCCGCCGCGGCGGGGTAAAGCTCCTTGAAGAGATCGACCGCGCTCGAGGCATCTGCTGCGTAGCCATCGGCCCCAATCTCTTCGGCGAACATCTCGCTCACCGGCGCTCCGCCAATGCACATCACGACCTCATCGAGCCCCTCCAGTTTGAATGCGTCGATCACGGTTTTCATATAGGGCATGGTGGTGGTGAGCAGGGCGCTCATACCGACGATTCCAGCTTTGTTTTCTTTTACCGCTTCGAGGAAATCATCGGCCGATGTGTCGACTCCGAGGTTGATCATTGTGAACCCGGCTCCCTCGGCCATCATGCAGACGAGGTTCTTGCCGATGTCGTGCAGGTCACCCTTGACTGTTCCCATGACGATCGTGCCCCGTGAAGCGGCTGCGGCTGACTCCGTCAGGAGTGGTTTGAGGATAGCCATGCCGGCTTTCATGGCACGGGCGGCGATCAGCACCTGGGGTACATAGAGGCGGTTGTGCTTGAAATCTTCACCGACGACGCTCATGCCGGCTATGAGGCCTTTTTGAAGGATGTCATCGACATCGAGTCCCTCCTCGAGAGCCTTCTCTGTCATTTCTTCGACGGAGTCCGCCTTACCTATATAGAGGAGGTGGTTCATCAGTGCGTAATCAGTCATTTTCGGTCTCCAGGGCAGATGAACAGGGCCTTTCCGTGTTTGAAGTATAGCTACACCGCCCAACAAATCCGTTGAGGATGTATCTAAAAACAATACTTTTTTAACCTAAAAGAGCGTTAGCATACTCTTATTACAATAATGTAATACAGGTTGAGAGGGCATTACCGTTTATGCGGGCACGAGCGCAGAAAGTCACCAGTTCCCGGCAGGCTTCCTTCGGCTACAGGCTGAAATCTTCCCAGTCGTTTCCTTTCAAGTGGCATTTCCATCCGGAATACGAACTGACCCTTATCCTGGAGTCGAGTGGGACTCGTTTCGTGGGGGATTCGAATGAGTCCTACGAAGATGGAGACCTGGTGCTCCTGGGGCCGAACCTGCCTCATACCTGGCTGTCTGATCCGGTTGCGGCCGCGACCGCGAATTTTCGTCACCGGGCGGTCGTGGTTCATTTCGCCGCCGATTTTCTCGGTGACACCTTCAGCGCTTCGCCGGAGATGGGTGAAGTTTCCGACCTGCTCAGCCGAGCGGCCCGGGGTCTGCATTTTGATTCAAATATGCGGGATGAAGCCGCGGCAGCCATGGTCGGGATGAAAAAACAGGGGGGACTTGATCGGCTCATCAGCTTGCTGGGCGTGCTGCAGGGACTTACCCCGGGGGGCAGGAGCCTGGCAAGTCCCGCCTTTGTTCCCTTTAACCGGGAGCGGGATCTCAGGCGGATTGACAGGGTCTGCGCCTTCATCAACGAGCGCTTCCAGGGAGGGGTATCCCAGCCCGAGGCGGCGGATGTGGCCGGTATGACCCCGCAGGCGTTCAGTCGTTTTTTCAGGAAAACGGTCGGGAAGACCTTTGTCGATTACCTCGCGGAGCTCAGGGTGAGCCAGGCTTGTCGCCTTCTCATCGAAACGGATCTCTCGGTTGTAGAGATCAGTCTTCGATCAGGATTCAATAATCTGTCGAATTTCAACCGCAGGTTTCGCAAGCTCCGGAGCCAGAGCCCCAGGCGATTTCGCTCCACGCACCGGGGAGACCATGGCGTCGGCGAAATTTGAATCCTGAAAAGCACTCCCAAAAATCTTCGGAAGGGCTACGATGTTGTCCTGCTCTGAGGAAACGAGAAACAGTCCGGAGATCGAGACAGGTGATGAATTTCATGATGATTTGTGAGCAAAAAAAGAAGACCTCATTTCTTTCCATGACGGCGGCATTCTGCCTGTTTCTGCAGGCCGGAATCCATGGGGGCGTTTCTGGGGCTGACGATGAGAAGAAGCCGCCTTACGATCCCACGAGTGCCTATGAGATCAGGAAGATCGAGGGCTGGAACGTTTACGTGTTGAAGCGGCTGGAGAAGGAGAAGCCTGAGATCCTTCGGAAGGCCATACGGATCGTGGGCCTCCAGCTGTACCAGATCACCCTCGTCATTCCAGCTGGCCCGCTCAAGAAACTGCGGGAGGTTCCGATCTGGGTTTGCGATCGCAAGGATGGCCCCATCCATTTTCATCCGAACAGGGGCTGGCTGGTCGCCAATGGCTACAATCCGGACAAGGCGAAGGCTGTCGATATCAGCCGCGTCGCCAATATCGTCAGGTCCTACAGAACCCAGCGCTGGGTCCTGTTGCACGAGCTGGCCCATGCCTATCACAACAGGGTGCTCGGCTTTAACCATCCGAAGATCCTCGAAGCCTACAGGAACGCTAAGAAATCGAAGAAGTACGAGTCGGTCCTTTTGCACAACGGGCGCAAGGTTCGGCACTACGCGCTTACGAATGAGAAGGAGTACTTTGCCGAGTGCACCGAGGCTTTCTTCGGAACCAATGACTTCTATCCGTTTGTTCGACCGGAGCTCAAGGAACACGACCCCGGCATCTACAAGGTTCTCGAGGAGGTCTGGGGTCGGCGTAGATGAGCAGCCCCGCCTCAGGCGATGAGCTCGCTGATGACCTCTCCGTGGACATCCGTCAGGCGGAAATCTCTTCCCGCATGGCGGTAGGTCAGCTTCTCATGGTCGAAGCCAAGAAGATGGAGGATGGTGGCCTGGAGGTCATGCACGTGGACCCGGTCTTCGACCGCCCGGAAGCCGAAGTCGTCGGTCGCTCCATGGACATATCCCCCTCGGATGCCGCCTCCGGCCATCCACGTGGTGTAGCCCCAGTGGTTGTGGTCACGCCCGTTGATTTTGCCTGCGTTGGAGCCTTTCTTGGGTAGCTCGACAGTAGGAGTCCTTCCGAACTCGCCGCCCCAGATGACGAGGGTCTCCTCCAGCAGGCCACGGCCCTTGAGGTCTTTGAGGAGAGCGCCGATTGCCTGGTCGCATTGTCCAGCGAGTCGGCGATGATTCTTTTCTATATCATCGTGATTATCCCAGGGTTGACCGGCTCCGTGCCAGACCTGCACATAGCGCACCCCGCGCTCAATGAGCCGCCGAGCGATGAGGATCTGGCGGGCCTGGGTTCCTTTTCCGTAGAGCTCACGGACTGACTTCGGTTCACGGGAAACGTCAAAGGCGTCGGTGGCATCTATCTGCATGCGGTAGGCCAGCTCGAAGGACTGGATTCGCGATTCGAGCCGGCCCTCTCGGCCGCGCTCCTCGAGGTGCTTCAGGTTGAGCTTCTTGAGGAGGTCAAGCTGCCCGCGCTGCCGGGGCAGGGAGAGGTTCGAGTTGCGAATATGTTCAATGAGCTTGTCGACACGGGTGTGCTTGGTGTCGATATGTGTTCCCTGGAAGATTCCCGGCAGGAAGCCCGATTGCCAGTTCTGGCTTTCCTGGATCGGATAGCCGCCCGGACACATGGCGATGAAGCCGGGCAGGTTCTGGTTCTCTGTTCCGAGACCGTAGGTTATCCACGATCCCATGCTTGGCCTGACCTGGCGCGCGTCGCCGCAGTTGAGCAGGAGCAAGGAGGGCTCATGGTTCGGAACATCTGCGTGCATGGAGCGAATGACCGCGATCTCATCGATGGACTCCGCGACATTGGGGAAGAGCTCGCTCACCTCGATTCCGCTTTGCCCCCACCGCCGGAATTTGAACGGGGAGCGGAAGGCGGCGCCGGTTTTTCGCTCGGTGCGAAGGTTCTCGATCGGTAGCTTCTTGCCGTGGAGCTTGTCGAGCATCGGCTTGGGGTCGAAGGTGTCCACATGGGATGGGCCGCCGTTCATGAAGAGGTGGATTACCCGCTTCGCCTTCGGGGCGAAGTGGGGGGCGCGTGAAGACAGCGGGTTGGTGTAGAGCCTGTTGTTATCCGCAGCCTTGAGTTCCTGCGAGGCCATCAGGCAGCCGAGTCCCAGGGCGCCGAAACCCATGCCTGACCTTTGCAGCAGTTCTCGCCGGGAGATCGGCAACGCTGCCTGGTTGCGGTTGTTCCTGTTCATGGGATCCATCGTAAATGGTTCCTGTCGATTCTGTCAGTCAAGAAAAACGAATTCATTCGCCAGCAGCAGAGCCTTCACGTAGCTCGTCCACCGTTCCGGGGTGTTTTCTTCTACGTATTCCAGCGCCAGGTTCATTTCTTCGGTGTCTGGCATCCTGGAATAGATGTGCCGGTAGAGCCGGGTAATTTTTTTCCCGGGATCTGAGATTCCGCTGTAGAGGGGGCGTTCCAGGACTTTTCTTGCCTGCTCCTCGGTGAAGGAGCCGTTCATCAGGTAGAGCGCCTGCTGCGGGACGGTGGTCTGGTAGCGTCCCGGGCTGGTTGAATCCGGAATCGCGAAATCAAAATTTCGCAGCGTCGCCGGCAGGTTCTGGCGGTCGATAAATTTGTAGACCGTGCGGCGTTTCGAGAAGGGGCGCTTGAAGATATCCACCGAGGCTCCTCCCATATTTCTGTCAAGCTGTCCGGCGGC
>CAJWMA010000217.1 GCA_913042995.1 uncultured bacterium
GATTGTGACGCACATAGCAGCCCACCCCGCACAGCGAGCTCCCGAGGCTGCAGCCCCGATAGGGTTGCGCCGAATGTGAACTGACAGTCTCGAGGTATCCCGTCGTCCGGGTCAGTATGTTCCCGATCAGGGCGCTTGTTACCTTCAAATATTCAGCCTCGCTGACGCCAGGCGGCGCTCAATTGGCTCCCTGGCGAATCCAGCTCTCGATAAGATGCATATCGGCGGCACCGAGATAGCCTCCATTGAGCGGCATCCTCGCTCCCTCTCCCAGCGCCCCCCCCCTAAGCTGGGTGCCCCTGAGCTTGCGCCAGAGGTAACTTCTTCCCGGCAGGTAGGGCCTGATATGGCGTGGAGAGATGGAATCAAATTCAGGTCCCGCCGCGTAGACATTAACGATATTGCGCCGGGTACTCTCGGGGTCAGGGTCAACCAGGACGAGTCCCCTTTCGGGACCCGGATCCTCGTGGCAGCCCGTACAGTTGCGCGTCCAGATGGGCTGGATCACCTCGGCGTAATCAACCCGGGACTCGAGAATGTAGCTTATCGTCCGCGATACGCTATTGCTGGAGGTGCCAATGCTGATTTCGAGCTCGGTGTTGCCGACCGTCGGCAGTCGGGATCCGACCAGCCGCATCGAATAGCGGCCCGCCTGCCCTGCCACGGGGATAAACCTCGAAGACAGGTCCGCCCCCGCCGGGAAAGGAGGATCTGCCAGCACGCTGAGCGAAGACGCGTCAACCGCCGGGCCTCCCCGTGGATTGGAGGCCGCCTCGATGACAAGATAGGCGCTCTCACCAGGCGTCACCCTGGCGTTCCCGCTGGCGGCCTCGTGCTGGGCGACATCACCGGAAACAGCGGCGCCTTCTTCCACCCAGGCGAAGAGCTCAGGAACCCGAGACGGCTCTACCCGAAGGACGGTCTCCACCACAGCCGAGGAGGAGCAGGACTGGTCGGTCACGACCGCCGTAAACCGATAGACCCCCGGAGCCGGACTCCAGGGAGCAGCCCCGCCAACCCGCATGGTTACATGATCCAGCAGGTAGATCCTGTCGCTCCAGGTCTCGACCTCGGTCGCGAACCGGGAGGCCAGGTTCGTCCCGGCCGCTATTCCGCCCGCAACGGGATCACCCAGGTCCGCGTCGCAACGCACGGCAAGACTCGAAGGGTCGGCTCCCGCGGCGGCGGCAAAAGCGAAGGGGGCGCGGGTCAGCTCGTTTCGCCTGGCCTCGACCATGACAGCGAACGCCGTTCCCTCCGCGACGACAAACTCCCCCGCCTCGTTCCGCTCCACCAGCGCGCGCCCTCGCTGACGTACCCCCGGGGCAAAGGCGGAGATTACGCGCAATTCAGCCGCAGGAGGATGCTCACCGGCCTCCTGCCCATCTTCGCAGCCCAGGCCATCCTCGGTAGGATCGGACCCCGGGCAGGTGGTAAAAGGAGAAGGCGGCGGCAGCTCGTTACCTCCAAGGAAGAGAAAATTCAGGATGAAGATCCCATCCGTAAGATCAAGCGCGCCATCATCTGTAGCATCGGCTCCGTCATCGCAGCCCGGAGCGGAACCCCCCAGGAAGAGATAGTTGAAGAGATAGACCGCGTCTGAAAGATCAACATCACCATTGAGATCGACATCGCCGCGGTAAAAAAGCTCGTCCGCGCCGAGGTCTCTCCGCCCAGTGAAGACCACCGAAACAATCAGTAAAACAACCAGCGGCGACAGCTTGAACATCTTTTCCTTCATGCACGTCCCCCTTGAGGCAGGCGGCGCGAAGCCCCAGGCAGGCTTCTACGCAAGCGGAGGCAAGGATCCAGGTCCGACGAAAATCAACAGGCTTACATGCTCCCGAGAGCACCCCTGCTATCTTGAACCCCGCCCGGCGTCAGTACACTAAAAAATAATCGGCGGATCATTCACGCCTCAGCGGGCGCTCTCGAAAAAAAACGAGACTTTCTCCCGTGGCGGGGTTTCACTTGAGTAGGACAACAATCCCGGGGCCTGTCGTCCTTCAATACTCTTTTGTTTTCCCTCATCACTGACCGGGGCTGCTCGGAGAACCATCCGAAACCAGCAGCCGGGGCAAGTTGCAGCCGGTCATTGCCAGGGTGAAAGGACGATCATATGACTGATCGATCGAGGCTTGATCATTGCGGCTGGACAGGGACCCGGGGATCACCGCCAGCTTGCTCGGGAGGCCTGGCCGCGGCAGCCGCGCTGTTGCTGGCCGCGTTCTGCTGGCAGACCGCCGGTGCCCAGGATGGCGGCAATGGAACGGAAAACGCCGACCAGTACTTCCGCCAGATCCAGTTCCGCAGGGGTGACTTCAACATCGACGGAAACGTTGACGTCTCCGATGCGCTGGGAATCTTCAACTATCTCTTCCTGGGCGGAGCCGGGACGCCATGCGAAAACGCCGCGGACAGCAACAAGGATGTCTCGATCGACCTCACAGATGGCGTGCATATCCTCGGATATCTCTTCATGGGCGGAGCGCCCCCGGCATCTCCGGGTCCTGTTGAATGCGGAGTCGAGACCTCGGCGAGCTCGCTTCCCTGCAGATCGTACTACCTCTGCGGCAGCGACCTGCCCCTGATCACCCATGTACTCAACAGGATCACCTTCGGGGCGACAGAGGAGCTCCTTACCAGGATCCAAACGAGGAGCGACCTGCTGGAATACATCGATGAGCAACTGAGCTTCCCCGGCAACTATGCGCAGGCCGTGGATGAGCCGGAGTTGCGGGAGCTGATCACCCGGCTCGAGATCGGCTCGGTCCCGGAGGGACGGTTCCGCAACCAGATCATCGAGAGGCTCAAGGCCATGCTCATACTCGATGCCGCCTACAGCCGCTGGCAACTCCTGCACAAGCTCACGGTCTTCTGGAACAACCACTTCCACACCGAGGTCGGCACCCTGCAGCAGAACTTCTTCAGCCGGGGAGGACGCGGCGGCACCTCCAACAGGGCGACTGAAGAGCTCTTTATCGCCATGGACAGCGACGGCTCGGAATTTATCGACGAGGCCGAGTGGAATACCGTCCAGCAAGCCCATCCGGGGCTCGCCCCCTGGGGCGTCTTCAACCGGATGACGGCAGATGGCCAGGTCACGCTGGAGGAGTTCATCGACCAGCGCAACATCGCCTGGTGGAAATACGCCAGGGTCCAGAACCAGCGCGCCGTTTCGGCGGCCATGGAGCAGCGCGAATACGACTATTTCCGCCAAAACGCCTTCGGAAATTTCGCCGACCTGCTCGAGGGCTCGGCCAAGAGCGTCGCGCAGGTGATCTACCTGAACAACTATGAGAACGTGGTCTCGGCGCCAAACGAGAACTATGCGAGGGAATACCTCGAGCTTTTTTCACTCGGCGTCGATCACGTCTACACCCAGCGCGACATCGAAGAGCTGGCGAAGGTCTTCACCGGCTGGAATGCAGGCTGGCAGCTTCGCTCTCTCTACGATGCGGACGATGTGCTCTTCATCGGAAACCCCGGGGGACAGGACTTCCCTCTCAACACCAGGGAGAATGGCGGGGATGTTTTCAACTTCCCCGACCTCCGCTACTGGTCGGATGAAGACTACACCTGGGCCTTCCACTTCGGAAATCCCGGACGGCCACGCCGCGGCCAACCGCCCCCCAGCGAGGATGGACACGACTGGGCGAGGAAGGACCTCTTCCTCCCCCTCTATGGCGGAGTGGATTCACTCGGCAACCCCGTCTCTCCCCTGCTCAGCGTTCAGATCCCGGCCAATGACACCGACCAGACCGCAGCCGCCGCCATGAGCGAATTCGACAATGTCCTAGAGGTGACCGTCAGTCTCCGCGACTGCGCCAAGTTCATATCTACCAAGCTTATCCAATTGCTGGTGACGGACGATATCACAGCGCTGAGCAAGACCTACGGTATGCCCGAAGATCTCCAGGATATCTTCGACTCGGTCGATCTCGACGGCAATGGCCGCCTGGACGCAGGGGAATGGTCCGAGCCCACTCCCGACCTTCCAAACGGAAGGCCGCCGGCAATTCTCGCAACGCTTGATGCCGACGCAGATGGCCTCGTCACCTCGCTCGAATACCAGGAGCCTGACATGCTCCTCGATGCGATTGCCGCCTGGCAGACCTCCGGAGGGGAAATCAGGCAGGTTCTGCGGAGCATCCTCTTTTCCGATGAATTCCTGAGCCTGAAATTCTACCGAGCGAAGATCAAGGATCCCTTTGAGAGCGTCGTCAGCACCCTTCGAGCCCTGGATGTCGATGTCGTCAGCCAGGATCTCGTCGGCATGGTAGGCGACATCGAAACGGCAGGAATGGAGCAGTTCGAGTTCTCCGACCCTACGGGTGAATCCGAGCTGGGCTTCGACTGGTTGCACACCGTAGGCCTGCTGGAGAGGTTTAAATTCGTCAATCGTGTGGCAAACCCGCCAACTCCCAGGGATTCGAGGGGAAGCTGGAACCCGCGCAACCTCATCAACCGTTGGCGGTTGACGAATGACGATTCCGTGATCAATTACTTCAACCTCCTGCTCTTTGGAGGCGACCTGCTCCTGCCACACCAAACGCTATCGAAAGCGAGCTACGGCAACGGCAACAACCCGGAAAATCGTATGCGTTACGCGGTCAGCTACCTTCTGAGCCTGCCTCCGTTTCAAAAACAATAGGACTAGTGGAAAGCCAACGAGTAGAATCTAATCAGCCCTTTATCATGTGAGGTTTAACCATGAACATCAGCACGCGCTCAGTCAACCGGAGGCACTTCCTGAAGGCGGGAGCCCTCACCTTCGGCGCCCTTGGAATGGGCAGCATGGCGCCTTTTCTGCAGAAATCCCTCGCCGGCGATCTGCCGCCGGGGAAAAAGCTGCTCTTCATCTTCCTGCGGGGAGCCATGGACGCCGTCCAGGCCGTCATACCCTACGGTGACCAGGGACGCGGCTCAGCCAAGAGCTACGCCCAGGCCCGGCCGAACATCGGAATCGACCAGGACGATGCCCACTCCCTCAATAACTTCTGCAGCCTGAATCCCGCCCTGCAGGGAGACGGCGAGACAGACCCAAAGGTACACGATATCTTCAACGGAGATATCGATGCCCGGGGAGCCAACCTGGCCTTCCTCCATCGGATCGGCTACCAGAACCAGAACCGGTCACATTTCTCCAGCCAGCAGTTCTGGGAGAACGGAGTTCCTGGTAACGTCAGGCTCGAAGAGGGAATCTTCAACCGCTACGTCACGAGCTACCTTGACGAGGAGCGCCCTCTCCAGGCCGCGACCCTCAGCGGCAACCAGATGGTCCTGATGAAAGGCGAAACCCTGATCCCTGTCATCAGCGACATCAACAGCCTCCAGTTGGCCGGCAATGTCCAGCTCGGCGACTTTCCGACGGCGGATAACCCGCTCGGCACGGGACTTAAGGGCGCCTACGGCCAGGCTGGCTACAACCAGGGAATCAAATACAATAAGAAGACCTACGACACCGGGGTTGCGCTGTTGAACAACCTCCAGTTTTTCCAGGACAATGTGCTCAACAGACCCTATTTCCCGGCGGCCAACGCCAGGCCCTACTTCGATGCAATCGGCAACAACGGATTCAGGAATAACATCCGCGACAGCGCAAGGCTCCTGAAACAGGTTGATGACATCCAGATCGTCGGCTGCAACCAGGGAGGCTATGACACCCATGGCGGCGAGGATACCCGCTTCCCGGTTCTCATGCGGGATCTCGGCCTCGCCCTCACCGGCCTCTACCACGACCTCGCGGACATCTGGGACGACGTCCTGGTGGTCACGATGTCAGAGTTCGGTCGCACCAGCCAGGAGAACGGCAACCGCGGCACCGACCACGGAGAGGCCTCGCTCTGCTTCGCCATGGGCGGCGCGGTCAATGGAGGCGTCTACAATTGCAACCGGGCCTCCTGGGCCAACGGTGATCTCTTCAGCACGTCCAACTCACGCTATGTCGCCCACAAGACCGACTACAGGAATGTCTACAACGAGATCCTCAGCCGGCACCTTGGCGACCCGGACGAACAAATGGGCTCGATCATTCCAGGCTACGAAAACCTGGTAAGCCGCGACCGAAACGGTTACTTCGACCCACTCAACTTTATCAATGCCTGAGCCTGGAAAATCCCAGGATCAAGCGGCGCGCCTTGCAAAAGCGGAGCGCGCCGCTTTTTTTTACTGCTGGAGAGCCTCAACTTCCGAGAAAACTGCACTTTTCGGAAATCTGCTGCTCCTGTAGCAGTCAAATCTTTACCTCGGACAGGTGGAGAAAGATAATGCAGGGCTGTAGCTGAAGTAATATATCCGGACCGATGTCCAGTTTCCCGCTGAGCAGAGGACATAGGGCATGTGCGTTGTAATCATCAAGGATAGACCGAACGGAAAATCGCTTTACGGCCGCGGAAGCATCGGGCCTCCCCCCGCCAGGCTGACAAGA
>CAJWMA010000218.1 GCA_913042995.1 uncultured bacterium
ATTTCATCAAGGTGAACGCCGAGGGTTGGAGGCTGCTGCAGGATGTCGCCCGGATGGTCGACACGGTCTCGTCGAAGGCGATCGTGATTGCCGAGCAGCTGCCCAATGATCCGGCGGTAACCGTGCCGATCGAGGCCGGGGGGGCGGGGCTCGATTCACAGTGGAACGATCTCTTTCATGACAACCTGCGCGCGGCGGTGGGGGCCGCGGCGTTCGGCGACCCGGACATGGGGGCGCTCGCCGGGGGCATGAACCATTTCGCCTTCGGGGGGGCGAAGGCGGTCAACTATATCGAGAGCCATGACGAGGTGGCGGTTCATGGGCGGGTTACGAGGGTCGCGGATGATGGCGATCCGACAAGCGCCTGGGCGCGCGGCCGGGGGAAGCTCTGCTGGGGACTCGTCATGTTTACCTCGGGCATCCCGATGGTGCTGCAGGGGCAGGAATTGCTCGAGAGCCGTCCCTTCGGCGATACGCGCGAGCACAACATCCGCTGGGACAGGAGGGAGCGCTACGCCGACTACTTCCTCGCCTGCCGCGACATGACCCGCCTGCGCCGAACACTGCCGGCTCTCAGGGCCGATGGGCGGCAGAACATCTTTCACGTCAACGACGAGGGCAATGTCATCGCCTGGCAGCGCTGGACCTCGCGCGGGGAGGACGTGGTCATTGTCGCAAGCTTCAACAACGAGGATTTTTCCGAATATTGCCTGGGCATGCCCGGGAGGGGAGAGTGGTACGAGATCTTCAACAGCGATTCGGAGCTCTACGGCGGCCGCAACCGGGGCAATGCCGGCCGGGTCACGGCCAACGGAGGCCCGCGCGATGGCCTGCCGGGCTCGGCCTGCATCACGCTGCCGCGAATGGGAGTGCTGGTGTTCGCCCGCGAGCCCCTGCCCCCGCCGGGGAAGGAGCCGGCCTTTCTTCGCGGAGACTGCAATGGAGATGGGACGCTGGATATCTCAGATGCCGTGCGGCACATAGCGCTGCTTTTCCAGGGCGGCGTCGAGACCGACTGTCCGGCGGCGTGCGACACCAATGCCGACGCGTCCGGCGACATCTCCGACGCGATCTACGCGCTCGATTTTCTCTTCCGCGGCCGCGCCGCGCCTCCTGCGCCCTGGCCGGATTGCGCCGCCCCGGGCGGCGAGCCCGATTGCGAGAGGCGCTGCGAGTCTCCCTGAAGGGGGAGCCGGGAGATGTCGCCCGGGTTCAGACGCCAAGCGCCTGCTGCAGGGTCTCCCGAATCTCGTCGCGAACGCGGCGGAAGACCGTGAGCTTTTCCTCGTCGTCTCCCTCGGCATCGGCGGGGTCATCGAAGGGCAGGCTCATGGAGAGAACCTCCGCCCCGGTGAAGGCCGGGCATTCCTCGGAGGCCTTCGCGCAGACGCTGATGACGATATTCGGCGCGGGCTGTTCGCCGGTGAGGAAGACCTCGATGGACTTGGGCTGCTGAGCGGAGATGTCGATCTCGAGCTCCTGCATGACCGCGATGGCCATGGGGTGGACCGCTTCGGCCGGCCTGGAGCCTGCCGAGAGGCTCTCGTAGGCGTCGGGGGCCAGGTTTCGCAGCAGGCCCTCGGCCATCTGGCTGCGGCAGGAGTTTCCGGTGCACAGGAAGAGGACTCGGGGCGCTCCGGCAGCCTCCGCCGGAGCGGTCTCGCCGTCGGCCTCTTCCCCGGCCGCTTCCTCGGCGGCAGGCTCTTCTCCCGCCTCGTCTACAGCCGCTTCCGCTTCGGCGGTCTCTTCTTCTGCCGCGGGCTCGGCGGTTTCCTCGCCCGGCTGTTCGGAGACCTGCTCTTCCACGTTTTCTTCGGTCTGTTCCGGTTCGTCGTTCACTTCTTCATCTATCATTCAAACACCTGCAACTTTCCATCCGGCTGGAATACCAGGGCGCTGGCTCGTCCCATGTAGACCTGCTGGTTCATTCCCGTGTCGATCATGATCACGCTATTGGAGAATCTTCCCTCTATCCTGAGAGACGCAGGCTGTGTGTGCCCGATGACGATCCGGTCCACGTCCTGGAAGCCCAGGATCTTCTTCACCTCCGGCGCGAAGGCCTTTTCGTCCCCCAGCGCGAGCCCACGATACCAGAAGGGACCGTCGGGCGCGAACAGGAGACTCGTATTCTTGATTCTCTCGAGCACGGAGAAACTCGCCGCGATCTTCGGGTGGGGAGGAGCCCCGGCCGCCTTCTCCCTCGCCAGCAGCAGGAACAGCTCGTGGACGCCGAGCGACAGGTCGAAGACGCCGAGCGTCTCGAGCTTGTCGGTGGCGGTGAGGAAGGCCTTCAGGTCGGCCTTGACCGTGCTGTTGATCTTGCTCGGAAGAATTTCCGAGACCCGGGGGCTGATGCCTCCGTGGACAAAGAGGTTGCGGTCCTTGAGGTAGACGGTGTTGCGGGTGACCAGCCAGGCCCCGATCTTCCCACGCAGCGAGAAGGCCTCGCGATGGGCGAAGAAGCCGGGCGGAAAGGAGACATCGAACGTTGTCGCGTTGATCTTCGCGGCGAGGCCCGCGTAGTAGTTTGAGCGCAGCAGCCCGGCCGAGCTCTTTCCCAGGGCGAGGATCGCGGCCTTCTTCTTCGCGCGCAGGGCGGCGGTCTCATCCGCGGCGAAGGAGGTGTACTCGCGCGGGTCGACGTAGCGCAGATCGCCCACGAGGTTCATCACCTCGTGGTTGCCGATCAGGGTCGTGGCTTCTCCCCCGGCCTTCTTCGCCTCGCCTTCGAGCTTCATGAGGAGCTCGACGGCGGCGCGGGAGCCGGGCCCCCGGTCGAAGATGTCCCCGGTCTGTATGAGCTCCTTGCGGCCGCCGCTCCAGCGGAGCTTGCTGTCGACAAGCCCGAGCCTGCCCAGCAGCTTGATGAAGGAGGCGTAGTCTCCGTGGATATCGCCGATGGCGAAGCGCACGGCAGTCTTCGATGAGGGTGGTTTTTTCGCCGTCTCCTGGGCCGCGGCGGGACAGGCCGCCAGCCAGGATACGATGGCCGCTATCAGCAGGAGGTGTTTGTTCATGATTCGCACATGGTACCCGCAGAAGGCTCCGGGGGGAAAAATCCCTCGAAAAAAGCTTTCTCAGCCGCCGAGCGCCTCACGGGCCAGCTCTCTTACCCAGGAGTCTTCATCCTTGAGAGCGGCGCGCAGCAGCTTCTCTCCCTCGGCACCGCCGGTCTCGGCAACAATCCGGACGATGGCCCTTCGGGTCAGCGCGAAGGGGTGGCGGGCGGCCTTCTCGAGGTAGGGGAGGGTCACCGGGCCAAGCCGTTTCAGGGCGGCCTCGGCTCGGACCCTGTTCTGAGAGCGCTGGCGTGAGAGCTCGCTGATATAACGGCGGATCTCCGCATCGAGCTTCGGGTCGACCGGGGCTTCGCCGGGCTCGGCGGATTCAGCCGCTTCTTTTACGGGTTTCTTTTTCTCTTCGGGCTTCTTCGGGCCGGTTCCGGTTTTCCCCCCGGCGCTCTCTTGAACCTTCCGGGGTTTTTCGTGTCCCGGCTTTCCGGGCGGGACCTTGAAGTCGCAGCGCGTGTCGCGCCGCACTCTGAGGATGCTGTCCGGGTCGAGCGTCATCGATCCGCCGCCGGTGAAGGTGACCGTGACGGGACCGGAGGCGGGAAACTCGCCGATGACCTTGCCATGGATGACGCGGCCGTTGCGCAGCTCGACCGTGTCGGCGAGGGCCGAGTCGGCGCCGGCGGCCAGCAGGACGGTGAGGATCAGCAGGGTCTTTTTCATGGTTCTCCGAAGGCTGTCAGTTCACACATCAATTATAGAACGCCGGGGGCGAACTGTCCGGTCGGAAAAGAGCGACCCCCCAGGGGGCTCTCAGCAGCCGTCTTCGACCGATAATTCAGCTTGCCGGCCCGCCGCCGGTTTCGAGCCGTACCCGGATGCCCTCCGCGGCGAGATCGCTCTTGATGCCGGGGATCGTGAAGCCGAGGAAGTGCACCATGCTGGCGATGAGGGCGGCATCGGCCTCGCCTTCGGTGAGCACCCGGGCGAGGTGCTCACTGGTTCCCGCTCCGCCGCTGGCGATGACCGGGATCTCCACGGCGCGCGAGACCATGCGCGTGGCTGTCAGCTCGTAGCCGTCGCGGGTGCCGTCGGCGTTGATCGAGTTGAGGCAGATCTCTCCGGCGCCCAGCTCCTCGGCTCTCTTCGCCCACTCGAGCATATCGATGCCGGTGCGTTCGCGGCCGCCCTTGACGACGATCTCGTAGCCCGAGGGAATCTCCTCGCTGGCTCCGACCTCGAGGGCGTCCATTCCCAGCACGATGCACTGGTTGCCGAAGGCTCGGGCCCCATCGGAGATGATCGCGGGTTCGCGTACGGCGAGGGAGTTGACGCTGACCTTCTCGGCGCCGGCCAGCAGCACCTGGCGCATGTCATCAAGATTGCGGATGCCTCCTCCGACAGAGAAGGGGATGAAGATCCGCCGCGCCACCTCGCGGACCATCTCGATATCGATGGGACGTCCCTCGGCCGAGGCGGTGATGTCGTAGAAGACCAGCTCATCGACGCCCTGGCGGTAGTATTCTTCCGCCATGGCCACGGGCTCTCCGACCTCCACGTTGCCCTTGAACTGGACTCCCTTGGTGACCTTCCCGTCGCGAACGTCGAGACAGACGATGAGGCGTTTGGACAGCATCAGGGACTCCACTCCAGGAAGTTCTCGAGCAGCTTCAGGCCGGCCGGTCCGCTCTTCTCGGCGTGGAACTGGACAGCCACGAGGTTGTCCCGGGCCACGGCCGCGGTGAAATCGATGTCTCCGTAGGAGGCCGTTCCAAGAACGAGAGCCGGCTCGGCGGGCACGACGTGGTAGCTGTGAACGAAATAAAACTGCGAGCCGGCGGGTATGCCTTCGAGCACGGCGTGGGGGCCGCCGAAGCGCACCTCGTTCCAGCCCATGTGAGGCACCTTGCGGTCGACGCCCTCGGCGAAGCGGAAGCGCACCGCCTCGCCCTCGAGCAGCCCGAGGCAGTCGGTGCCGCCGTCTTCTTCGCTCCTCGAGAAGGCGACCTGGCAGCCGATGCAGATGCCGAGGATCGGCCGGCCGGCCGAGTGGACGTCCCTGAGGGCGTCGGCGAGTCCGAGCTTCTCGAGGGTGGCCATCGATGAGCCGGCGGCGCCGACCCCGGGAAAGATGACGCGATCGGCCGAGCGGACAACCTCGGGGTCGCGGGTGATCTCGGGTTCATGGCCGAGGTGGCGAACGGCGCAGGCGACGCTCGTCAGGTTTCCGGCATCGTAGTCAAGTACGGCTATCATTTCTCTCGGTGGCTCCGTGGCAAGCGGCACATTATACAGCTTGCTTCCCCGGGGTCGGCTGGAAAAAGGCTCCACTGAGAGGGTCGGGGGCGGTAGCATGCGCGGCATGAAAGAAAAGAAAGACAGTGGAGAGCAGGCCGGCGGCAAGCGCGAGGGAGTGCTCAAGGTCCTGCACGGAAGCGTCCGGGAGGTCTACCGGGATGACTGGATCTGGGTGCTCGACAAGCCCGCGGGCGTCCTCTCCCAACCGAACCAGCCGACCAGGAAGGCATCCAACGCCCTGCTGAAGGGAGAGTTCGATTTCGAGGATGAGAGCTACAACACGGAGGTGCCCGGCGAGGGCGAGCGCCGGGTGTGGCTTCTCCACCGGCTGGATCTCGACACCAGCGGGCTGATCGTCTGCGCCTTCGATCCGGAGGCGGCCGCGATCTTCAAGCAGGCTCTGCACGAGCGCGAGATCGAGAAGGCCTACAAGGCGCTCCTGCTTTCGGCGCCGAAGCCGCCCTTCGGTTGCTGGAGCGACTGCCTGGCCCGGTCGTCGCGCGGCGGGCGGGTGGATGTGCGGGTGCGTTCAGGCCGCAAGGTCAACGCGGAGACCAGCTATGAGCTCGAGCGCACCTTCCCCGGAACGGGTCTGTCCCTGGTCCGCCTGATGCCGCATACCGGCCGCACCCACCAGCTGCGGGTGCAGGCGGCGTGGCACGGCGTACCGGTCATCGGAGACCAGCGCTACGGTGACTTTGAGGCCAACAAGTTTCTCGCCGAGAAGATCGGGCTCAAGCACATGTTTCTTCATGCCTGGGGTCTGGCCTTCCGCCATCCGATCACAGGTCATCGCCTGAGCTTCACCCAGGAGCTCAGCCAGCGTCTGAGGCTTCCTCTCGAGCGTCTCGAAAATTTAGGCACGAAGATACCGAGGCGGGAGAGGCCCGCGGCGGACGCTAACAAGGGCTACCGGGGGAAGCACCGCCGGGGCAAGGAGAAGGGGAGAGACCAGGAGCGCGAGCGCGGGCGAGGTCGAGGCCGCGGCGTTCGAGGCGCGAACCGCGGACGCGGCAACAAAAAGAAGAAACGGAAGAAGTAACCCTCAGCAGAGGCGCGCTGGA
>CAJWMA010000219.1 GCA_913042995.1 uncultured bacterium
AATGGTTGGACGCGTTTTCGCGGCCCCAACGGTTCGGGTATCAGCGGGGCCGAGGCGATTCCCATCAAATGGACAGCCGAGGAGTACAACTGGGCGGTAAAGCTTCCTGGCGATGGCAGCAGTTCTCCAGTGGCCTGGAAGGGGCATTTATTTGTCACCTGCAATGATCGGAAGAAATCTATTCGTTCGATAGTGTGTGTGAATGCGGCAGATGGAAAGATCCGTTGGCGTCGGGACTTTCCTTACACCAGTTACCGTATGCATCGGGACAACGACTTCGCTTCGGCGACGCCGGCCGCGGATGCGGATGGGGTGGTGGTTGCCTGGTCGTTGCCCAAGCAGTTGCTCCTGCTGGCACTGGATCGTGAGGGCAAGGAGCTGTGGCGTCGGGACCTGGGGCCGTACGTGGGAATTCACGGTTCAGCCAGCTCTCCGATCATTGCCGACGGCCTGGTCATATTGGCCAATGACCAGATGCATCCGGAGGTCATGAAGAGGTATCTGCCAAAGGGTGCTTCCATGGTTCCCGGGAAAAGTTTTTTGATCGCAGTTGATCGCATGAGCGGGAAGACCCGCTGGAAAATTGATCGCCGTACGGTGCTGGCCGGGTACAGCACTCCCTGTGTCAGGCAGACCGGAGGCGGCGCGCCCGAATTGGTCTTTTCAGGCACGGCCCATGGCATGACAGGTGTGGACCTGGCTACCGGCAAGGTTAACTGGGAGATAAAGGACATCCTGAACAGTCGCGTAGTAGGCTCACCGCAGCTCTATGAGGACCTGGTGTTTGGCAGCTACGGTTCGGGCTTGTCGGCGCAGCGGCTCGTGGCGGTGCGAGCGCCGCGAAAGGGCGGTGTGAAGGAGCCGAAGGTGGCCTATAAGGTGTCTCAATCGCCGCCGCTTGTGCCCAGCTGTCTCATCAAGGATGGCCTTCTGTTTCTCTGGACCGACAGCGGCATTGTCAGCTGCCTGGATGCGGCGACCGGCAAACGGCACTGGCGCGAGCGGGTGGGGGGGAGCTATTACTGCTCTCCTGTGTGGATTGACGGGCGGCTGTATTGCACAAGTAAGGCCGGGGAAGTGGTGGTGATCGCAGCTGAGAAAACCTTCAAGCTGTTGGCGAAGAATCCGCTTGGTGAAAAGTGCTTCGCTACGCCCGCTGTTGCAAATGGGGTCATGTACCAGCGGACACAGACAAAGCTCTTCTCCCTGGGTGGAAAAAACTAGTTCGCCAGGATGTTGCTCGCCCAGCCGTCCTGTGGGCAGACCCTTTCCTTGCCCCCGCATAGGGTCTCGCATAGGCTATTGCCTGGTTTCAACTAGTCCCTGGAGAGAGTCTGGATATGAAAGCTCTCGTCCCATATGGATTGCTGGCGGCAGTCATGTGTGTGCCTTTTCCTCTAGGTGCGCAGGACGATCCGGATTTCGCACGGCTCGAGCAGGCGTATCAGCCAAAGGTGCGGCCTCTGTTGAAACGCTACTGCGACAAATGCCACTCCGGGGATGACGCCGAGGCCGAGATCGACCTGGAATCCTTCGTGACGATGGGGGACGTCCGGCGCTCACCGAAAGCCTGGTTGAAGGTCCGCGGAATGCTGGACAGCCGGCAGATGCCGCCCAAGGGTGCGAAGCAACCAACGGATGGAGAGCGAAGCCGTCTGCAGGCATGGGTGCGCGCTTACCTGCGAAGCGAGGCGAAGGCGCGGGCGGGTGATCCCGGTCCGCTCGTGCTGCGGCGGCTGAACAACGCCGAATACAATTACACGGTGCGAGATCTGACCGGGGTGCCGGCGCTTGATCCGACCCGCGAGTTTCCTGTCGATGGCGCGGCGGGTGAAGGGTTCACGAACGTCGGGGGACCCCAGGGGATGTCGCCCGCACTGGTGACGAAGTACCTCGACGCCGCCAAGGAAGTCGCGGCCCACGCGGTGTTCACGCCTGGAGGGATCCGGTTTTCCCCTTATACGACAGAGCGGGACCGGACCGATGAGCTGTTGGCTCGCATCCAGTCCTTCTACCGCCAGTTCACAGATGACAGTGGCGGCTCCGCTGTGAACCTGCATGGGATCAAGTTCACGACGAACCAGGGTGGCCGGCTCCCGGTGGCCAGGTACCTGGCGGCGACACTCGCCGAACGCGAGGCGCTGATGGGGGGCGCGAAAACTGTTCAAGCCGTGGCGAAGGAGCGTGGGCTGAATGTGAAGTACCTGCGGATGCTGTGGGGGACACTGTCGGCGGACAAGCGGGAGAACGGCACATTGATAGGCGGCCTGCGGGAGCGCTGGCGCAAGACTGAGTCGAACGATCCATCGAAGCTGGTGGCTGAAATCGACCAGGCACAGAAGAAGATGTGGAAGTTCAATTCGATCGGGCACATCGGCCGCGAAGGCACTCCGCCTCAATGGATGGAGCCGGTTGGCGTTCGGGCGCTTTTCGCATCGAGACAGGATTTGAAATGGCAGCTTCCCGCCGCGGCGGACGGTAAGGACATTGTTTTCTATCTCGCCGCGGGTGACGCGGGTGACGGAAACGACAAGGACTATGTCGTCTGGAAGAACCTGCGCCTGGAAGGGGGCGGGCGTCCTGCCTTGCTCTTGCGGGATGTGGCGGGATTACAGCAACGCATCGACCAGCAGCGGCTCAGGATGCTCGGCCATACAGCCAGCTACCTCGCAGCGGCGCGCGCCGTTAAGGCGGACAGCGATGTTGCCGGCCTTGCCGAGGCGCACAAGGTCGACTCCGAAGCGCTCAAGGTGTGGCTCGACTACCTGTCCCTCGGCCGCAGCACCGCCGTGAAGGTCGAAGGGCACCTGACCAAGAAAACCAATAGCCGGAAGGGGATCACCGGCTGGTCGGCGCACCGGCCGGATTCGCTCCCTTCGGTGGTTGCGAACTCATCGGATAAGAATGAGACAATTCCCGGCCTGGCGAAGGCGCACTCGGTGGTGGTTCATCCGACCCCGACCCATTATGCCGGGGTCGGTTGGCAAAGTCCGGTCGACGGTGTGGTGCGTGTCGAGGCAAGTATCGCTGACGCTCATTTCGCCTGCGGCAACGGAGTGGAATGGATGCTGCAGCATCTTGCGGCCGGCAAGGCGGGCACGCTGTGGAAAGGCGAGTTCGAGCTGCGCGGTTCCGCCGCGATGACTCCCACAACCGTTACGGTTCGCAAGGGAGAGATGCTGTCATTCCTGGTCGGGCCGAGAAAAGGCGAACATTCCTGTGACCTGACCGCCATCACTTTCCTCATCAGCGAGACCGGCGGCGAGAAAAAGACCTGGGACCTGGCCGGGGACGTGTCGCCAGATCTCCATGCCGGCAACCCGCACGCCGACAGCCACGGCAACCAGGGCACGTGGCATTTCTACCAGGGGGAGATGGCGAAAATTAACAAGGGCGGGTCGCCCATTGTCACCGTGCCGCCTGGTTCGATCCTCGCAGGTTGGCTCGCTGAAAAGGATGCCGGGAAACGGAGCGAGCTGGCGAGGCAGGTCCAGGCGCTGGCCACAGGTGCGAAGCGGAAAGATGTGAACTCACCCGACGCCTTGCTGCAGCGTCAACTGCGCACGCTGTCCATGCCGGTTGACCTGTCGACCCTGGGTAAAGATTTGAAACCGGGCGAACGCTTTGGTCGCCACCCGCTGGGGCACGCTGTCGATTCGGCTGACCTGGTGGTTCGGGCTCCCGAGGTCATCGAATTCCGCGTTCCGGCGGAGCTGGCCAGGGGCCGCGAGCTGGTCGGCTCGGCCGAGCTGGACTCGAAGCACGGCCACGATGGCAGCGCCCAGGTGCAAGTCCTGGCGTCGAAGCCAGCCGCTCTGGATGTCTCTGCGAACGTTCCGATCCTGGTTCGTGAAGGGAGCTCCGCGCGGGAGCGCATCGAAGGCCCGGCCAGTCGATTCTGTAACCTGTTTCCGCCGGCCCTGTGTTACGCCCGCATCGTGCCGGTCGACGAGGTTGTCACCCTGACGCTGTTTCACCGCGAGGACGAACACCTGCGGCGGCTGATGCTGGACGACCGGCAGGCCGCTCACCTCGACGGGCTGTGGGACGAGCTGTTTTACGTCGCTCGCGAGCCGCTGAAGTACCAGGTCGCCTTTGAGCAGATCCGGGAATTTGCGACCCAGGATCGCCCGGACCTGGTCAAGGCCTGGGCCCCGCACGTAGACTCTGTGAATGACCGCGCGGACGTTTTTCGCCAGCGGCTTGTGGCCACCGAACCGGTGCACCTCGAGGCGGTGGTGGAGTTTGCCGGTCGTGCCTGGCGACGCCCGCTCACCGATTCCGAAGAGCAGGGCCTGCGCACCATGTATCGACAGCTGCGTGACAGCGAGATTTCGCATGAAGAGGCGACCCGCCTGGTGATCGCGCGGGTGCTGGCCTCGCCGGCGTTTCTCTACCGCAAGGAACAACCCGCGCCGGGTGACAAGGCCGCGCCGGTTTCGGGTCGGGAGCTGGCCAACCGGCTGAGCTATTTTCTCTGGTCGTCGATGCCGGATGCTGAGCTGCGCCGGGCGGCGCTGGCCGGGACACTCACGGAAGACGAGGCGCTCGTCGAACAGGCCCGGCGGATGCTGGACGATCCTCGCGCCCGGCGGCTGGCGATTCAGTTTGCCTGCCAGTGGCTGCACGTTCGCGATTTCGACCAGAACGATGACAAGAACGAAAAACTCTACCCCGGATTCCGAAAGCTGCGCGGGGAGATGTACGAAGAAGCCGTGCGGTTCTTTGAAGACATGTTCCGCAGGGACGGCTCGATTCTTGACTTGCTCGATGCTGACCACACCTTCCTGAACGAAGCCCTGGCAAAGCACTACGGCATCGGCGGAGTGAGCGGGCCGGAGTGGCGGCGAGTGGAAGGTGTTCGTGAAAAAGGACGCGGCGGCGTTCTGGGTATGGCTGTCGTCCTCGCCAGCCAATCCGGCGCGTCGCGCACCAGCCCGATTCTGCGCGGTAACTGGGTATTTGAAACGCTGCTCGATGAACGTCTGCCTCGCCCTCCACCGGGCGTTCCTGATCTGCCGGATGAAGTACCGAGCGGGTTGACGGCCCGGCAGCTGATCGAGAAGCACAGTTCAGTGCCGGCGTGCGCCAAGTGCCACGCCAGGATCGACCCCTACGGATTCGCCCTGGAGCAATACGACGCCATCGGCCGGCTGCGGCCGCAGGCTGTGGACACCAGGACCAGGCTCCCCAGCGGCAAGGAAATCGAGGGAATCCAGGGTTTGCGCGACTACCTCCTGGAAGACCGTCGCGATGACGTCGTGCGGCAGTTCTGCCGCAAGCTGCTGGGCTATTCCCTGGGCCGTGAAACCCAGCTTTCAGATGAGCCGTTGATGGATACAATGTTGGCTGAACTCGCGGGCAAGGATTACCGTTTCAGCGCGGCAGTTGAAATGATTGTCAGCAGTCCGCAATTCCGTAAGATAAGAGGAAAGCAAAGTACCGAGGACTGAATGCCGCCCATGCAAAACAAAGCAGGCACAGGAGAGAAACGATGACCAGGTATCAACTTTCCCGTCGCACCATGCTCCGCGGGCTGGGTGTCAGCATCGCGTTGCCCTGGATGGAATCACTGCGCGTGTGGGGCGATGAAGCGGCAGCCAGGAAGAAAGCCAGCCAGGCCCCCACGCGGATGGCGATCTTGTTCGCCGGCTGCGGCTTCCACAAGCAGGAGTGGTGGGCCAGGGGTGAAGGCAAGTCGATGGAGCTCGGCAAGGTCCTTTCGCCGCTGAAGGACTTCCGGGAACAGATGGTCTTCATTCGCGGGCTCTACAATGCCGAGGCCTTGAAGGGCAATATTCACAGCTCGCAAACCGGCAACCTGCTCTCCGGCGCGGTCCTGGCGCCTGGCGGTACGATCCGTAGCGGCACCAGCGTGGACCAGCTCGTGGCGCAACGCATTGGACGCCAGACCAAGGTGCCCAGCCTGGTGCTGGGCTGTGAAAAAGCCAACCCCTCGGTGCACAAGAATTATTCGATGCTCTACAGCTCGCATATCTCGTGGAGCAGCCCGACGACGCCGACTCCACTGGAGGTCTATCCGGCGCTGGCCTTCGACCAGCTGTTCAAAGACCGAGCCCAGCGCGGCGACAAGAGTGTCCTCGACGCTGTGCTGGGTGATGCGCGCGATTTCCGGCGCGGGATCAGCCGGCGCGATCAGCAGAAGCTCGATGAGTACCTCAACTCGGTTCGTGAAGTCGAGAAGCGCATCGAGAACGCCGGCCAGCGCGGGGAACTGCAGGGCTGGCGCCCGACCTTATCCAAGCCAAACATTCCGCGGCCGAAAGACGGCTACCCGCAGGACATCGTCGAGCACATGCGCCTGATGAGCGACATCCTCGTGCTGGC
>CAJWMA010000220.1 GCA_913042995.1 uncultured bacterium
CCGGAACGTAGACGAAGATCTTCCGCTCCTTGCGTACCGGCTTCTTCTTGTCCAGGGTCTTGTCATCTCCACGAAAGATCCTGCTGGCCTTGAGAGGCATCTTGAAAATGAAGTTCCTCCCCTTGGGATTGCCCTGGTCGGTGAGAACGGGATCGACCCTGAAATCCGGACCGATAGTATAGTCTCCATCCCCCTCGCCCCCGGGCGACTCCTTATACTTATCCACCTGGGAAACAGCCGGCAGTCCGCAAAAAAACAGGGCGCCGAGAAACGCTATAGACACAACCACTTGCTTCATCTGCCCTACCTCAAATGTTTCAACTCACTGGGCCGACAACCTTACTCACCCGGCCGTTGGTTCCAATGAACTATAACAGAAAGTTGTTCGGGGAGGCTTCGGTCAGAACCCGCAAACATTGGGGCAGGCCTCCAGGCGAACGCAGTCCGTCCCGCGGCTTGGCGGCGCCCCGCCCTGGTACATGTACGACAGCAGCCAGACCGCATCGGACACGTTAACCTCGCTGTCTCCATTGGAATCCAGTATGGCTACATTCCCCGCGCTCTCCGGCGCACCATCCCCGCAGGGGGCCAGCTCCGGCCTGCGGCCGAAGAGGTGCAGGAGCAAGGCTACCGCGTCGGAAATGTCGACCCGGGCGTCCTGGTTCGCGTCCCCTGGAAGCTGCCGACCGCTTGGCGCGATGCCGGATTCGTCGATTCCGGGAGAGCCCAGGTTCAGGTTGCTTGGGCGCCAGCTCTCTCCCTCCCCCCAGGAGGCCAGCTCACCCTGGGCATCGGTGATCACCAGGGAGCCCCCCCGCCCATCGGTCTCGGTATGCCACAGGTCGGAATATTCAAAGTCCGCCACCGGCTCACCAAGCGGCCCATGAATACTGATGCGTTCTCCTCCATCGCTGAGAGCTCCGGAGTACTCCCCAGCCACAAGGATCCGGGCAAGATCATAGCGGCTCGCAAAGCCCTGGATATCTTCTACAAGGACGACCACCTCGCCCGGGCCGAGCTCGGTAACGGCGCTATCGGTAAAATCAAATCGAATCCCCTCAACGAACCGCACTCCGCGAAGGTCCAGCGTGTCGGCGCTGACGTTCTGAAGCTCTATGTACTCGAACTCACGCCGATCGAAAGGGCTGTCAGCCGGTGCAGGAGCGGGGTTGTACATGATCTCGGTTACACGCAGGGGCATATCCGTATAGAAAACCGTCTCGGTCAAAGGCCCCCAGGGATGACTCGCCGGTACCGCCGAGCGAATCCGCGAAGAGATATGGGTTGTTTCCATAAGACGGAAGGGGCCAGTGTAAGAAATCGCCGTGGGTGACAAGTCTCCACCGGGCAGACGCGGGTCGGACCCGTCCAGCGTATAGAAGGAGCTGTCATCGACCAATCCGACCTCGATCGTGCGTTCGACGAGCCCTGCCCGTATCAGGAAGTCGCTGCTGTTGGCTGTAAAGTTCAGCCCGTGAATCGCCAGGACATTCAACCCAACGCGCAGGTTCTCCCGAAAGTCCTGTAATTCAAAGACGACGGGATTGCCCGGGTTGGCCTCGTTGGAACCATCCGCGAGTGAGTCCCACTCGAGGTCATCAACCCCAGGCGCGTTCGCCGCCGCCACGCGCTCTCCATTGAGATAGGCGACAAACCCGTCATCGTAATCGAGCACCAGGGTCAGGTTGTCCATCGAGGTGATCGCCTGCTGGTTGGCTATGTTGAATGGAATGCGAATAAAGACCGAGGTGTTGCCCGGGTCACTCTCCATCTCATCACGGAGATCCAGGTCGATCACATCCTCGTAGTCATCGTTCCTGTCGTAGCCGACCCCGCCTTCGGCGGTCTGCCAGGTCTCCCCGTGCGCTCCCTCCACGTAACCTGGCAACAACCACTCATCTCCCATGTCGCCGTTCCGGGGAACCAGGACACTTCGTGGAGCGTTTGTTTCGATCACCGGGAAATCGACAATTCTCTCGATGCCCACCGCCCCTATTCCAAGCTCGGCGCCAGGGGATATGGCGCCGCCATGCTGGGCGCGGCCGTCGACAACGAAAGCGGGAGCGGACACCGGCAGCATCAGGCCGGCATCGCGGTAGTGGGCCGCCATCACATCGCTTCGCGTCGGCAGGATTCCATTTAGATACCTGTCCTTGGCGCTTTCCCAGGATGCCGGGGTCCTGTAATTCCAGCGCGCGCATTCAGCCAGCATCGAGCGCTCAACCTCCTCGGTCTGCTGCCGGAGGCGCTCCATGTTTTTTTCCGCGGACATCGCTCCATCATTGAAAAACATCTTATGGATGCGATCGGCCAGGAGAACCCTGTAGTCCGGATGGTTCTCAGCCAAAAGCATGCTGAAAATGCTTCCGGGACCATCTCCTACCTGCCTGCCCGGCTGGCTCATGGTAACAGGGTTGCCGTTAAAACCCGGTCGTCCGCCGCCGCCATCGGTGGGGCCCCGAAGGAACCCGTCCGTATCATTCATGAAGAACTGGAAGCCGACATTCTGACGGCCCTCCTCCAACCATTCATTCCCAATCCTCTCCCCCACGCAACGGAACTCCAGCTCGGTATTTCCGAACATCACCATCAACATGTAATCGATGTACTGGGTAACATTGAGATGGCGCTGGATCTCCTCAAAATTCGCTCGCCGCTCCCGGATCCAGGACCAGGTCGCCCCATCGCCGTTAAATGGAGTTCCCACCGCATCCCAATTCCAGGGCCCCCCGTTGGCCTTGATCGCCTCGTAGTCCTCTTCCTCGCCGCCAAAATACTGGGCGAACGTGTCCGCGCTGAAGCGCTCGCGCATATTGTACTGGCCCCAGTACACTCCGTTGAGATACACGTGTACGTACCGGCCATGGGGGTTCAGATGTCCCAGGTCCAGCATGGTGTTGGAGGTGAAACGGTCCGACATGTAGAACCCTCGCATGTCCGCGTCATGATGGCCCGTTCGAAGCTCGATCTGGTCAAAGACCTCAACAGGGGGAACGCCGCGGGCGTATTCTTCAAAAAGTGGATAGCGCAGCTTGGAGTCCCCGTACTCCGATCGAAAAGAGATCCGCAGGCTCTTCTTGAGATAGGTGGATCCCGACCAGCGCAAACCGAAGTACTTGGCCCCGGCGTCCTCCTGGAAACCAGGAGTCCCATCCGGATGGATCAGTTCCAGGGAGATCGGCTCCTCGCTTGGAAAGACAGTAGTTGCGGCGGTAATGCAGAGGGAAGGGAGGTCACTCAGGCCGGCGCGCATCCGAGGACCGTTGACCCTGTCGCGAGTGACGCTGGTTCGCATGACGGAAGAATCGAAGACATCATCGAGGAAGATATAGGTGTGGGTGTCGGTGTTTGTCGGTCCGAGATCTTCCTTGAACGCGGTGGCGCGCAGGATCGTGGTGGTCGAGATCCGAACCGGTCCGGCATAGACACTGCCGTTAGTGGGCGTCGGAACCGACCCATCGACCGTGTAGCGAATCTCGGCGTCCTCTGTATCGGTCGAGATCTCAACGTCAAAAGGCTCGTCGTAAAAGCCTCGATCCACCGAGAAGCTTGTGTCGGCGACAAATCCGGCGATCTGCGAATCCGCGTTGCTTTCTCCTGGAGACGGCTCGGTCATATAGGACTCGACCTGCTGGGAGAAATGGAACCCGCCCAGGGCCGGGATCAGCAGGAAATCTTCATCCTCGGCCGCCACATTGAGCCCCTGGATCGCCAGGACATTAGCTCCGGGCAAGAGCGCGTCTCTGGAAGGGCTGAGATTGAATCCCTCAAAGATGAGCACCTGCTCGCCAGGACGTTCCCGCGTCGCGCTGGAGTTCCACCTGGGCGCCCGCGGCGAGTTACTCTGGGCGACCTCAATTCCATTGAGCCAGGCGACAAACCCATCGTCGTATTTCATTCGCAAGGTCAGCGTATCGAGAAGACCGGGATCCTCAACCTCGAAGGGGATCCGCAGGTAAGCCGAAGCGTTGCGCCCCAGCATTTCCTCAGCCACATCGGTTCTCACCTGACGCTGAAAGGCAAGCTCCTCATCAAACACATCCCCAAACACCTCGACCTCCGCAAGGTGCAGATACTGCCCGGGCATCGAGATACGAACAAACCTGCCGGCAGCATCGATATCGGGGAAGAAGAAGGTCTCCTCGCTATTGCCCTGGTGAGGGCCGGTCTCGAAGGCCACGCTGCGATCATTGGCGAGAAGCTCAACCGTGAAACCAGTAAAGCGCTCCCTGCAGCAATCCATACGATTCCAGAGCTTGATCGAGTCAACCCTGTAGATGCCCAGGAGATCGACCTCCCACCATGAATTGCTTCCATTGGTATGAAAGGTTGTCCCGACGCCCCAATCGCCATCGGTATTTCCATCGATACCCCGCATCGGCTCTCCTCCCCATCCCTCGGACGATTGGGTTGCGCGGCCGCCGAGAGCGACGTTTTCTATCCGCACAGGAGGCGGGGGCCCGTCTCCGGCTGCGAAACCTACCCCTGCCTCAGCCTGCATCCAGCCGGAATCATCAAAGCCGCTCTCGTGCCACTGGGCTCCAAAACGATCATCCGCAGGCACCACAAATCGTGCAGCGCTACCGCTGGAGACGAAATCAACCTGCGCCGCCCTCTGCGAGAATCCGTAAGATATTCCGGGACGCTGCGGCGGATATTCCGGAGTATAAGCGTGAACCACGTCCACTCCTCCCGGCGCCACCAGGCCAAGAAACTCACCCGCCTTGTCTAGACGGAAGCTGGCATGAAGCTCGGAACCGGCAGCGGCCCGGTCCTTCCCCGAAGCGAACACCAGCAGGTACTCCCCCGGCAGCAGCTCGATGGCGGGAAAGAACCACTTCCGAAGGTCCCCGGCGTCATCGGTAAGACTCCAGCCATCGAGATTGACCGTCGCCGCCCCCTGGTTCTGAATCTCGACCCAATCAGATGAATCCCCATCCTCATCAGCCAGTCCATCGCGATTCTCAGCCAGGAACTCGGTGATCACCACCGCCTGCGCCGACAACGGCCCCGGAAACGAGGACAACGCACTGAGTGCGAACAGAATAAAAAGGCCGCGGCACTTCATCTGATGCCTTCCCTGTAGAGGAGTAAAACCGGTCCGTCTATTTTAGGAGAGTCCTCTCGCTCAGGCAAGAAAGCTGCGCCTGAACAGCGAGCACCCCCGTAAAACCACATTGCCCGGCTCACGAACCAATGATAGCGTATAGCGCTGGGGTTGGGTCCTTTATATGGAGTCGAACATGGCAAGGACGGCCGCGATTATCGTCCTAACCTATGTCTTTGCGCATGGAAACTGCGCCCAGGCCCAGCTTACGCTCCTTCGGTCTTTTTCGACCGAGCAGGCAGTTCCCCTCGGGCCTGACGGAATCGCCTACCACGAGGACTCCGATGAGCTCTACGTGGTGGACAGCACCAGCGGAAGTCTGTTCAGGCTCACAATGGATGGGCAGCTCATTGATTCGTTCGTCAACCCGGAGCTCTCCTTCTACGAAGGAATAACGGCTCTCCCGGATGGAAATCTTCTCGTCTCCGATGGAGGAATGGGCACCCTTACCATCTTCACCACGGAGCTTGAAATGGAGGAGATGCCCCTGGATATCACCGCCACGAGCTCATCCCCAAATGGAGTTGTCCTGGTGGAAAAAACAGGCAGCCTGTTCATCACCGATGACAACGTGGTGCAGATCATGGAGATCGACCCCGAGGGCCGATTGCTCGGGCAGCTCCTCACCAGCGATGTCGACCCTTCCTTTCTCGAGCCGGAGGGAATCGCCTTTGAGCCCGCCTCCGGCCACCTGCTGGCCGTCGATGACGACCAGGGCAGGCTCTACGAACTCACAACCGATGGGCAGCTCATTCGCGATGTTGACCTGGAGGCGCTCACCGGCTTCACCGACCCCGAGGGGCTCTCCTACCACTCGCCGACCCGGACCCTCTTCATCGCGTTTGACGGAGACCGCCAGGTCGGCGTGTTTCGTTTCTCCCCTCTCACCGCCAGCTTCAAAAGAGGCGACTGCAACAACGACGGCTCGGTCGACATCTCTGACGCGATCAACACCCTCGAGATGTTGTTCCTCGGCGCGGCCGAGGGCGGCTGCCATGATGCCTGCGACTCAAACGACGACGGGACCATGGATATCTCCGACGCGATCGTAACCCTGGGGGTGCTCTTCCTGGGAAACGGCGTCATTCCGCCTCCCGGCATACTTGAATGCGGGACAGACCCGACCGACGACCAGGTGGACTGCGCGAGGCAGCCAGCGAGCTGCCCACAATAATTCCCGAGAAGCTGTGAGTGGACGGGTTCATCAAGAGCAGGCGCCCCGGCACCC
>CAJWMA010000221.1 GCA_913042995.1 uncultured bacterium
GCTGCCTCGGCTCGGCCGAGCCTCAATCGAAAAAGCCGCCCGAAAATTTGATCCGCGGGCACGGCTCAAGCGCTACTTCGAGGCGTGAGAAAATGCGGCTTCAGGATATCTCTTCTCGAAATCTTGATGAAAAATACCGGCGCGCGCAGGTATCCTCCGGTCCATGACAGATTGGAAAGAAGCCGACCGGGCTCACGCCTGGCATCCCTATACCCAGATGCTCACTGCCCCCCCGCCGCTTGGAATCGAGCGCGCTGAGGGTGTCTATCTCTACACCTCCGAGGGAAAGCGGATCCTCGATGGAATCTCCTCCTGGTGGGTGAACTCACTCGGACACTCCAACCCGCGGCTCAACCGGGCCCTGGCCCGCCAGGCGGAAAAGCTCCAGCAGGTTATCTTCGCCGGGGCGACCCACCCGGGAGCGGCGGAGCTGGCCGCCAGGCTCGCGGCCATCACCCCCGGCGGACTCGACCACTGCTTCTATTCCGACGATGGCTCGACCGCCGTCGAGGTCGCCCTGAAGATGGCCGCCCAATACTGGAGAAACCAGGGGCGGGAAGACCGGACCCTCTTCGTCTCGATGACCAACTCCTACCATGGCGACACCTTCGGAACCATGGCGGTTGGGGGCTCCCCGGTATTCCACACCAACTTCTCGCCCTTCTTCTTCCCGACACGTCACTTCAACTGCGTCCGAAAGGACTCCCGCGACACCGCGCCCGCCGCCAGCCTCGAGGCTGGCGGAGACGGCAGCCTCGAGGAAATACTCGAGCGCGAAGGAGACCAGGTCGCGGCCGTCATCATCGAACCGAAACTGCAGGGGGCCGGGGGAATGATCGTGTGGCCTTCGGCCAGCCTGGTCGAGATTCGGGACCTCTGCGATCGTCACGGGACGATCCTGATCGCCGACGAGGTCTTCACCGGCTTCGGCCGTACCGGTCCGCTCTTCGCCTGCGAACACGGACCGATCGTCCCCGACATCATCTGCCTCTCAAAGGCGCTCACGGCCGGCTACATGCCGCTGGCCGCTACGCTCTCAACCGACAAGATCTACGATTCGTTTCTCAGCGAGGACAGGGGCAAGACCTTCTTTCACGGTCACTCCTACACGGCCAACGCGCTGGCCTGCGCCATCGCCCTGGAGAACCTCGACATCTTCGAAGAAGAGAAAATCCTTCCACGAATCGCCGAGATCGAGGGACTCTTCAGCCAGCGGTTGCGGAAACTTGAAGACCTTCCCCCAGTCAGCAATACGCGCTGCATCGGCACTCTTGCCGCTCTCGATGTAGCCCCGGAGAACGCTGGAGGCGGCGGCTACCTCGACTCCATCGGACCGAGGCTCGCCACCGAGTTCCTCAAGAGGGACATACTCCTCAGGCCGCTGGGCAACGTCCTCTATTTCCTGCCGCCCTACATCATCACCGATGAGGAGATCCACCGGGTCTTCGACGAGATGGAAGACATCCTGGGCAACCTGTAGAAAGAGACCCGGGTCTCAGGCCCGAGTCTCGTCCTCCTGCTCGGATCCGGGTGCCACCGCGGCCGAAGATGGCTCCTTACCGGCAGCCATTGCCGACGGCCTGTCGAGCGCGTAATCCGGGTTCTGCGAGGTATAGAGGCTATGGTACCTGCCCTCGCGCTTGAGCAATTCCTCATGGGTGCCGGTTTCCATGATGCGCCCATTGTCCAGAACGACAATCTTGTCAGCCCCGGTGACCGTCGAGAGACGGTGAGCGATAACGAACGTGGTCCGGCGCTGCATGAGGTTGTTGATGCCCGCCTGCACCTCCTTCTCCGACTCGCTGTCGAGAGCGGAGGTCGCCTCATCGAGAATGAGTATCGGTGCGTCCTTCAACATGGCCCGGGCGATCGTGAGCCGCTGGCGCTGACCTCCTGAAAGCTTCATTCCGCGATCGCCGATCTCGGTCTCGTAACCATCCTCCTGCAGCATGATGAACTCGTGCGCGTTCGCCACCTTCGCCGCCTGCATCACCTCCCCGTCGGTAGCCGAATCACGGCCATAGCGGATGTTCTCCATGATGGAGGTATTGAAGAGGAACGGCTCCTGGGAAACGATGGCGATATTCTCAAGGTAGGACGCGTGCCGGAAGTCCCGAATGTCGACCTCATCGACAATGATCCCGCCCTCGGTCGGATCGTAAAAACGAGCGACGAGATCGACAAAGGTCGTCTTGCCGCTGCCGCTTGGGCCAACGAGGGCGACGACCTGCCCCTCGGCGACCTCGAGGTCGATGTCCTTGAGCGCGGCCGAGAGGTGACCGGCTGATTCCGATTCCGCTGAGGCTGATCGGTAGGTGAAGCCAACGCCTGAAAAATTGATCTTTTCAAAGCGCTCCGGAAAAACGACCGCGTCACTCACATCGCGAATTTCCGGCGTCTCGTTGAGAACCTCGAGAACGCGCTCAACCCCGGGACGGGCCTCGGTGACGGCGTTCCAGGACTGGGACATCTTCTTAACCGGCTGGAAGAGCATGATGAGAGCCATGCAGAATCCGCAGAAATCTCCGATCGTGAGGGTACCGCTGGTAATGAGAAAACTCCCTCCAATCAGCAGCCCGGCAAGCGCGAGATTGAAAAGCAGTTCCTGCACCGTGCGTCCGACCACCCTGGCCTTCTTGCTCTTGAGGAACGAGCTCTTGAACTCACGATTCTTCTCTCCGAATTCAGCCAGCTCACGCTCCTCCATGCCGAAGGCCTTGACGATCCGGATTCCGCCAAAGAGCTGCTGGAGAGCATCTGTGATCAGCCCGAGCTTCTTCTGCCTCTTGCGGCTGTGACGCAGAACCTTGCGGCTCGCTCTCATGACCGGATAGATGATAAAGAAATATGCCGGGATCGTGCACCAGAAGAGCAGGCTGTTGGCAAGGTAGGCTGTCGCCATATAGGACACCACCAGGAAAGGCTGCTGGAGCATGGCCGTAAAGATCCCCAGCAGAGATTGCTGAACAATCGAGACGTCGTTGGTCACACGCGACAGCAGATCTCCGGAGCGCCTGTTGTGAAAGAACGAGACCGACTGGCCTGCCAGGTGACGAAAGAGCGCCTTGCGGGTATCGACAAGCATATGAACGACCATCCGCTGGGCGATCATCTCCTTGAGATAATAAAACGCCGCCGCGCAGAGACCGATTGAACAGATCATCGCGCCGAGAAAGACCAGCAGGTTACTGTCTGTTCGTTCCACCTGCGGCAAACCCCAATCCCACAGCATGATGAGATACTTGGCGAATTGTCCCTTGCTTCCATCCTCCACCGTCGGCAGGCCGTCTACCACGATCGAGATGAAGCCCAGCCGCAGCGCCGTGATCGCGCTGTAGAACAGGGTAAATAACGACATGAAGGCCAGCAGATACCAATAGCGGCCCATCAGGCTCAGGTAGAAAGACAGAACGCTCTTGATGGAAAAAGGTATCTGCCTCTCACGCCGGAAAAATCTGGAAAGAAGTGATCTTTTCTTCATCGATACCTGATTGTAACAGGAAGCCGCAATGGCCCTAATTTCTTATGGAAGAGGTAAATAAAAGCCTCTCAAACCTTATCCTGTCGTCCTGCCGCCTGAATACCAGGCCGAGTAAAAATCCCTGTATTCGCCGGTGGCAACCGAGTCGAGCCAGCCGGCGTTGTCCATATACCATTGAATCGTGTCTTCAAGCCCCTGCTCAAACCCCACCCCGGCCTGCCAGCCGAGCTCGGCGTGGATCTTTGAGGCATCCATCGCATAGCGCCGGTCATGACCCGGCCGATCATCAATATGGCAGATGAGGCTCTCCGGCTTACCGAGAAGCCGGAGCACCGAGCGAATCACTTCGAGATTCGTCCTCTCATTGCCGCCGCCTATATTATAGACCTCACCCGGCCGGCCGCCCCTCAGCACAGCAAGAAGAGCGCTTGAATGATCACTCACATGAATCCAGTCACGGACCTGGAGACCATCTCCGTAAACCGGCAGGGGCTCATCATTCATGGCATTGCGGATCATCAGGGGAATGAGCTTCTCCGGAAACTGGCAGGGACCGTAGTTGTTTGAACACCGGGTGATGAGAACTTCCATTCCGAAGGTGCGGCCGAAGGCCTCGACGAAATGATCCGCCGCGGCCTTCGAGGCGCTATAGGGTGAGCTGGGAGCAAGGGGACTCTCCTCGCTGAAGCTGCCAGCTGAGCCCAGTGACCCGTAGACCTCGTCGGTAGAGACCTGGATGAATCGCTTGACGCCCGCCTCGCGCGCGGCCTCGAGAAGAACGACCGTACCGAGAACATTCGTCTCGGCGAAACCCTGCGGGCCGAGAATCGAACGGTCAACGTGACTCTCAGCGGCGAGATGGATGACCTCGGATATATTGCCCGAGCCAAGCACCTCCGTAACGGCCTCGCGGTCACAGATATCTCCCCGGACAAAATCATGGCGTGGATCCTCGAGACAATCCCTGAGATTGTCGAGGTTTCCCGCGTAGGTAAGAAGGTCATAGGTAAGCACCCTGGTGTCCGGCTCCTCAGCGAGGATCAGCCGAACCAGGTTACTACCGATAAAACCCGCCCCTCCAGTAACAAGGACCGTCTTCATACGAGCTGCTCCGGAAAATATGGCTCACTCTCACATTATCGACCCAATCCGGTATCTGATTGAGCAATTGGAGAATATTCGTAATGCCTTACTATCCCCAGAAAACCGCTGGAGTAGGCGTCTTCTTGTTTGACGACCGATTTCCAGAGACTATTCGAAAGGAGCCGACAGGAAATAAAGCGCCCCGCTTGCGCCAGAATCGCTTCCAGGTAAAATCAGGGAACCCGCGAATTCTGATTCGATGACCGATAGGACGAAAAGCTGAATGCCTCTCCTCACACCATGACCAATACCCGTAGAAAAAAGTACCCGCTCCAGCTCGGCTACAGCACGAATGTCCATCCGGGCGAAGACATGAAGGCGGTCTATCGCTCCCTGGAAGAATACACCATCCCAATTCGCAAGCGCGTCTTCGGATCCGGCCCCTGCGGCCTCGAGTTGCGATTGGGAATCGGCTCGGCTAAGGATCTCGCGACCCGGAAGGCGCGACTGGAATTTCGAGATTACCTGGAGGAGTCCGGCCTGGTCCTCTTCTCCGTAAACGCCTATCCCCTCAGCGATTTTCATGCGCGAAGAGTCAAGGAGACCGTCTACCAGCCATCCTGGGGAAGCCCGCAGCGGGCGAACTGGACATCGAAGATCGGCCGCATTGTCGACGAGATCGCTCCGGAGGGAATCAAGGTCTCGATCAGCACTCTCGGAGGATGTTTCCGGGGACACGGCCACACACCCGCCGTCTTAAGGAAACTTGCCGCCAACTACCTCAGCACCCTGGAGGTCTTCCTCGATATCGAGGCGGCAACCGGCAGAACCATGGTGCTGGCCGTTGAGCCGGAGCCGGAGACGACGTTCGAAACGGCCGCAGATGTCATCTCCTTCTTCGAAGAATACCTCTGCCCGCTCGCTCTGCGGAAGTGGAAGAAGAGAGGGACGAAGAGCCGAATCGAGACTGATCTCAGGAGAGTCTTTACCGTCAATATCGACACCTGCCATCTCTCGGTTCTCTTCGAAGGCCAGGTCTCGAATCTCCGCCAACTGCAGAAGGCCGGCCTCGAGCTTGGCAAGGTCCACGTAACCAACGCGGTCGCTCTCAGAAATCCCTACCGTTCACCGGAGGCCTTCAAGGACCTCCGGGGAATGGATGAACCAAAATACTTCCACCAGTTCTGCGGCGCCGACAAGGCCGGGCGGGCCACGTGGAGAGGCACCGACCTCGACCAGCTGCCGAGGCGGCTCACCAGGGGAGAGCACCCCGACGTTGCCGAGTTGCGCTCTCATTTCCACGTGCCGCTCTATCTCAAGCGATACCGCCGCCTGTACACGACCCGTGATGATACCGAGCTGGCGCTGCGGGAGGTGATCAAGAAACGCACCTGCTCCCATCTCGTCTTCGAGACCTACACCTGGCCCATTCTCGCCGGCGGGAAAAAACGAAAAGAAAAACTGATCAACGGCATCTCGCGGGAATACCGCTGGCTGCTGGGCTGTCTTGAAAAGCTGGGAGTCAGCTGAGTTTCTCGCGTCAACGGATAGGGGTCTGGGCCAGCCGATGCGAGCGCCAGAGACCCGCCCGGAAGATCTCGTCCCCCAGGTTCCTGTAGAGCTCTCCCGGCGAAGAGAAAAAATCTTCCAGTTCGCCCACGGAGCTGTCAGACCCAAGCTCCTTGAACAGGCTCTCCAGCAGGGATCGCTGGTCGTAATGCGCGAGC
>CAJWMA010000222.1 GCA_913042995.1 uncultured bacterium
GACTGGACGGTCGGAATCCGAGAGAAAGCCCATCGAGATCACCTTCACTCCGTGGCCCTCGAGCGGCAGGATCTTGTTGTTCTCCCCCATCTCAGGCTGGCCCTCGACGCCAAACATCATCGCCATGCTCGGGCCGAACACATCCGCGTCAATCAGGCCGACCGAGGCGCCGGAGGCCTTCAGCGAGAGGGCCAGGTTGATCGCGGTCGTCGATTTCCCGACCCCGCCCTTGCCGCTGGCCACCGCGACAATATTCTTCACCCCGGGCAGCGTCGGACCGCCGGCCGGATTCGCCTGGCGAGTCTGCGCGGTCATCTCCACATCGACCTCTTCGACCCCGGGAATCCCCGAGACCTTGGTGAAGCACTCCATCTTCAGCTGCTCTTTTACCGGGCAGGCCGGCGTGGTCAGCTCGACCTTGAAGGAGACCCTGCCGCCATCAATGACCAGGTCCTTGATGAAACCCAGGCTGACAATATCACGATTCAGGTCCGGGTCCTGGACCGTGCCAAGAACCTCTAATACCGCATCTTCGTTGAGAATATCGCTCGACATAACTCTCTCTTGTTTGAACTGGATCCCGCAGGGCCGGAAGCTGCCCGCTGCTTGCCTATTCCTTGCCGATAGGCCCGGCAAGCCTATAAAATACGCTGCCTTATTATGAAGTAAACGATATAGATCTGTTTTAATTGGCTGGGATTTCACACCCCCTGCCTGAAACAATACGGCGGCGGCTTCGCCTCCGTAAATCAACGAGGAATAGCCGACTCCCAGCCGGCTCCAATACTGCAAGGTGACAAGTAATGAAAAAACTGGTTCCCGCATGCGCGCTGCTGATGGCCTCCCTGCTCCTGTGTTCCTGCCAGCTGCCTGAATCCGGAGCGACGAAAATGGACTCGAAAAACGCCATTGAAAAGACCCTGATCGACTCCGGAGAAAACATTCGCGTCGAGACCTGGAGTACAGGCTCCAGCAAGGTGAATCTCGGAACCCCCCACGAATGGAAGATCTCCAAGAGCGTCCTTCACGGCGGCCGCCAGGAAAACGTCGATGTCGTTGACGTGGACAACGGCGTCCTGCGTTTCAGGATCGTCCCGACACGCGGTATGAACATCTGGGACGCCCACACGAAAGACGGCTTCCGGCTCGGCTGGAACTCGCCGGTGAAGGAGATCGTCCACCCGGGCTTCGTGAACCTGGACACCCGAGGCGGACTCGGCTGGCTCGAGGGCTTCGGCGAGATGCTCAACCGCTGCGGCCTGGCATCTTTCGGAGCGCCTGGGATCGATGTGGTCCCCAGCAACACCGGAGCCCCGACCGAGGTCACCCTCGGCCTGCACGGCAAGATCAGCTACCTGCCGGCCAGCAGATGCGAGGTCATCATCGAGCCCGCGCCATCGCGCAAGATCAGGATCCGAGGCTATATCGACGAGACGATGATGTTCGGCACCCAGCTCCGCCTGGTCAGCGAAATATGGACGGAGCCGGGCTCCTCAACCATTCATTTCGAAGATGAAATCATCAACCTCGCCGACAAGGACCAGGAGATGCAGTACCTCTACCACTGCAATTTCGGCCAGCCGCTGCTGGATGAGGGCACCCGGTTCATCGCCCCGGTCAAGAGGGTCTTCCCCAGGGACGCCCGCGCCGCGGAGGGAGGCCTCGCGGGCTGGGATGTCTACGGGCCGCCGCAGGCCGGCTACACCGAGCAGGTCTACCTCATGAGTCTCTACGGAGATGAAAACAACCAGACCGAAACGATGCTCCAGAACAAGGCGGGCGACCGGGGAGTTTCCCTGACCTTCTCGACCAGGGAGCTGCCCCACTTCACCCTGTGGAAGAACACCACCGCGCTCAATGACGGCTACGTGACCGGAATCGAACCGGGAACGAGTTACCCGATGCTTCGCAGCATTGAACGAAAGGGCGGACGGGTGCCCGTACTCAAAGGCGGCCAGTCCTACAAGGCCAGCATGGGCATCAACGTTCTCGCGGATGCCGCCGCGGTAGAGGCCGCGAGGAAACGCATCGCGGCCCTGCAGGGCGACAGGAAGACCACGGTCGACAAGGAGCCCCTCAGCAAGTAGCCGGTGGGCACCGGTCCCACCCGGACGATCGGAAAAGAGGCATGAAATGACGCGGCTGATCTTCGCGGTCTCAATTTCCCTGGCCCTTGCCGCCGCAGGTGAGGCCTCGGCGGATAAGCTGGTCATGGCCCACTACATGACCGACATGGTCCCGCGTACAAAGGGAAAGCTGGTCCGCTGGATCGATCCGGAGCTGGCCGACCCTCGGGGCAGCACCGCCGCGCTGGGAGGCCTGCACCAGACCGTTCCGATGGCCTCGCTCGAGCTTGAGAACGCCGACCTCGAGAAGGCCGTAGATTTTGAAATTCGCGCCGCCCGGCAGCTCGGCGTCGATGGGTTCCAGTTTTACTATCCCCTGGTGGACAGCACCCCCGAGCTGGCCAGGAGCTACAATGAGATCATCGGCAAGTTTATCGAACTCAGCGACCGTCGCTACCAGGGCTTTCGGATCACCCTCTGCCTCGCTCACCCCTCGACAGGGCGCCCCACCACCGAGAAACAGAAGATAGCGCTCTGGAGCCCGTCAATCAGGCGCCTGGTGGACGCCACCAGGGACTCCCCAGCATGGCTCAGAGGCGCCTCGGGCTCCCTCCTGTTCTATCTATGGGTTGGAGACGGACTGGCGGACGGCGTCCAGGGGCTCGCCCACAAGCCGGAGGAGATAGCGAAGGTGGGAAAGGCCTACCAGCGTCTCTCCAAGGCGATCGGCGTTCCGATCGACTACGTCTACCAGGTGAGACGGCCATCCATCGACCCCGCCTACATCGACAGCATCGTGAAGACCTTTCCGGCTGTCTGGGGCTGGACCGCGAGCGAAGAGAACCTCGAATTCTGGGACTACCTGGCAAAGCGATGCCGGGAAAGCGGCTGTCTCTATACGCAATCGGTCTACCCTGACTACTACACCTCCAAGACCTACCGCAAGGGACGCGGGGATCACGCGATCGTGCCGACCAACGAGGCGCTCAAACTTGGCACAGGCGGCCTGGAACGCCACTACCGCGTGACCCGGCTCTCCCGGGTCCAGCGCCATCTGCTGGAGAGAGCCGTTCGTCACGACGTGAAGCTCATCAACTACGTGAGCTGGAATGATTTCCCCGAGGGCCATCACCTCGCCCCGGAGAGAAGCCACAACTTCGGCCCATCCCTCCTGCTCAGGCATTTCAAGCGCCTCTGGAAAGCGAAGGATGCGAAGGTAGAGCGGGATGAAGCCATCGTTTTCTTCAAAAAATACCGTCACGATGCCAAGCCGAAGCATTCTGTCTCCCTCAGGATCAAGAGCCTGGAAAAAGATCTCGCCGGGGAGGACAGGATCGAGCTGGTGACCCTGCTCACCAGGCCCGCCACCTGTTTTCTCAATGGCAGGAACCTGGGCCTGGTTGAGCAAGGACTGAGCGCCCTCTCGGTCCCCAGCTCCACGGGACGGGTCCGCATCCGTATCGTACGCGATGGCGAGGAGATCATCAGCTTCACGACTCCCCAGGCCATCTCCGACGCTCCGCTTCGAACAGACCGGCTCACCTACTCCTACTCCAGCGCCTTTGAACGAGAGCACGCCAAGCTATTCGATTGAGGAATCTCCCGCAGCCGACCTCAGGGCCTCGACAGCCTCACGAAAATCTTCCGGCGGCTCACAGGTAAACCGGCGCTCTCCGCCCCAACTGGCGGGCAGCTCGACGGAGCGGGCGTGGAGCGTGAGCCTCTCGATGACCGGAGGGTCTCCGGCCCACCTGGTCGCGGCCGGCCGGTAGACGGGATCGATCGCCAGGGGGTGTCCGGCGGCAAGAGCGTGAACCCTGATCTGGTGGGTTCGACCGCTGATGGGACGAGCGCGAAGGAGCGAAAAGGCCCCGAAGCGCTCGATCACCTCGAAGACCGTCTCGGCCTTCTTTCCATTCGCGCCGCAGCGCATGCGTCCCTTGCGGCCCGGCTCGATGGAGGCGTTGATGGTCTTCCGCGCAGCCTCCATGTCGCCCAGTACGAGCGCGAGATACTCCTTGCGTACCTCCCTCGCCTCGAAATGAGCCGAGAGTGCCCTCTCGGCCGCGGGCGTCCTGGCGAAGATCACCGCTCCGCTGGTCAGTCGGTCGATTCGATGGACCACGCGCGGCCGAATGTAGCTCTCGAGCCCCTTGCCCTCCCGCTCCTCGAGCTCACGGTTCACCAGGAAGGCCAGGCAGCTCCCTCTCTTGCCCTCCCTGTCCGGCACAACGGGGATACCGGAGTCCTTGGCAAGCACGATGATCCTCTCATCCTCATGAAGTATCCGTACTCCGCCGTTCGGGGGAGACAGATCCATTGGCCTGACATCCTCCAGCCCCCCGACGAGGGACAGATGCTCCAGGTCACCCAGGCGCGCCCGCGGAGACACCGGAAGCTTCCCGCCGCGAACCCTTCCAGCGGCAAAGAGCGGCTGCAGGCCCCGGCGCGGCAGGGAAGGATATAGCAGAGCAAGGTACTCGATGACCGTGTAGTCATGAAAACCCTCCGCTATCGGCAACTCCGAATCTTCTTTGCTCATGGCTGCTCGATCGACTGAGTGGAAAAACGGCCGCCTCGGCCTGTAAACGGTTGAGAATCTGTGGGCAGAAACAGTATCGTATCCCGCCTGAAAGAATCTACCGTACAAAGTACTGGCACTGTTCATCCTGGAGTAATGAAATGAAGGTTCTGATCGCTACAGGCGAGTTTGGTGAAGACCTCGAGGTCTACTACGCCGTTCACAGGCTGAGAGAAGATGGCATCGAACCAGTCGTCGCGGCGCCCGTCAAGAAACGCCTGCAGCTGGTCGTTCATGACTTCGAGCCCGGCCTCGACAGCTACACCGAAAAATTCGGGCACACGATCGAAGCGGATATCAGCTACGACGATGTCGATCCGAACGACTATGACGCCATTCTCATCCCGGGGGGACGAGCCCCGGAGGAGCTCCGCAGATACCCGAAGGTGCTCAGCATCGTCCGCCACTTTATCCTCCAGGACAAGCTCATCGGAGCGATCTGCCACGGCCCCATGCTCCTTTACGCGGCGGGCAGCATCGAAAACGTCGAGCTCACCTGCTACGAGGGAATCCGCACCGAGGTCGAGATGGCCGAGGCCACCTATGTCGACGAAGAGGTTGTCGTCTCTAAGAATTTCGTTACCTCGCGGGGCTGGGGCGACATGGGACCGTTTTTCCGCGAATTCATGGCCAAGCTGAATTAGAGCCTCCCTCCAGCTCATTATAAAGACCGCTCAAGGTGAATAATCACCCTCCAGGGAACGTCTGAATGGCATTGAGAAGCCCGCTGCGGGAAATCTGCTGCTTTTCTCCAGAACACGGGTTAGCTTAGAAAGAAGTCGCTTTCGCTCGCGGCCCGGCACATTGGATGAGTCCCTCATGAGATCCCAGAAACGACGTAACCCCAGCCGTGCATTGCTCCTCCTGGCACTGGCGGCGGCGTGTTTTCCAGTCCTTGCCCTCGCCGACTGGGTCAGCCTGCGAAACGGAGATCACCTGAGAGGCATCGACCTCCAGAAACATGGAAAAGGGTACCGTTTCACACTCGAAAACGGCGAGGTCCGCTACATTGATGGGAAAGAGTTCTTCCACCTCGAGAAGAGCCCGGCCAGCGAGCGACTCACCTTCCGCGGCAAGAAGATCACCCTGCGAAAAAAAATATCCATCCTGCAAAAAGAACTGCTCGAACAGCTGGTCGGGCGAGTGAAAGATGTAGAGACCTGGGCCAGGGGAGAGGTGGCGATCGCCAGGCTGAAAAAAAAGCCGGGAAACGCCGCGTTAAAGAAAAATCGAGTGATCGTCGGAGCGTTTCCCCTGCCTGGCCTGAAGAAGCAGGATCAAAAACTCGGCGCCGTGATTGAAAACGGTAACAAGGCCAGGGAGAAGACCCTGCGGCTTCCGGAGCATACGCAGGTCGAGGTCCTGTCCCGGGTCCTTGCCGGAAGCCGCCTGGCCGCTGCCCGCAGGCTGGCCTCCAGGGAGCTGGGAAAACATGCCTCCTCGAACAGCGTAGCCGGCCTGGCGCGTGCGGCCATGGTCGATGATTACCGAAGCATTCGAGACCAGAGCCTCAACTCGCTTAAGAAAATCAATAGCGAGCAGACCGCCATGTTTTTCACGCCGGGGCTGAGAAACGAGAATCCCCATGTAAGGACCAGGGCGGCCAATGC
>CAJWMA010000223.1 GCA_913042995.1 uncultured bacterium
GAAGAGGAAGAGGAAGAGGAAGAAGAGGAAGAATCAGAGTCATCCGATGGTTCTGATTCCAACGATGACTTTGGTGCCGGGCTTCTCTCCTGAGAACCGATCCACGCTGTGATTCATAGACACTTTTCCGATGGTGGACTATAATCACGAGGCTCGGGAGTGCCGTAGGCAGGCATGTTGCAATGGCTTTCCGATAGCGTTCAGTGCGGTGATTGCTTGCTGCCCTTGGAATGGATGCTGGCAGCCTGGATGTTTTCTTCAGGCTGGAGTTTGAGTGTCATGACTGCCTGGCTGAGGACCGATGCCGCTACGGGGGCGGTGCGTTCCCGGCTTTCTGGTTTGGCCTTTCGCTTGAAGACAATCGGACTTCCTGGCGGCTGATGCAAGATCTGTGTCCCTGTTCTTACGCGTGCCTGTGTGGAGGCATGCCTGGTAATCGTTTTTACTGCTGGATCCCAATGAGGCGATTTAAAGTCCGAATCCTGGCCCTGGTTGCAGCCCTGGCGGTAACCGTTGTTTTCGCGGCTTTCGCGAAGGGACAGGAAGTGGAGGATGCCCGGTATGGTGATCTGAAAGCGCTTGCCGAGGGGCTCAGGATCGATATAGCCAAGCTTGCCGGCGACGATGACAGGCTCGGTGAACTGGAGGCCTATAAGCTGCTTGAGTCGATGAAGCAGGAAAAAAGGAAGCCCGCCGGCCCTTCGAGGAAATTTCTTTCCGAGATTTTAGATCCTGTCCGCTTCGCAAATCCTGGAAAGGGAACGAGTTGGAATGTTGTCGCCTTGAGGGCCATCGGAGCTATTTCGCTCGAGATCCGGGGCGCGGCTGCTACGACCTCGGGTTTTTCCGACCTGCTGTTACCTCTTCTCGGGGTGGGAAGCGAGAGACTTCGGCAAGCCGTCGTCGAGGCCTTCGGGGCTCTTGTAGAACAGGAAAAGAGAACGCGTCCCGGGGCAGGGAGGAACGGGCCGCCTGGTCAGCAGCTTTTAACCGTTCAGCGGCTTTGCGAGATCGTTGAGCACAACCCTCCCCCGCCTTCACCTGTCCTCGAGGATGTGAGCAAGATCCTGTGGGAATCAGATGGAAAGCTCTTCCTGTCACATCTGATAGCTGGAATGGTTCTAAACCAGGAAAAGTATCCGGCCTCCACGCCTCTTTATCTCAAGGAGCTACGAGATCGGTTGAGGCTCGGCTTCGCTACGCCGAAGGGATGGAATATCTGGTGGAAGGAGCAGCAGGATCTGTCGCTCCCGGAGATCTTCGTTAAGGTACAGAAGAAGTTGAGCCAGGACAACGCAGTCAATTGGAAACAGAGCCTGAAGAGGTTTCGCGAGGCCCGTGACTACGAGCTGCTCCTGGCCGAATTGCAGGCTACACTCCAGTCCGCCTATACCGTTGAGCATCGAATCGCCGCGGTTGAGGCGCTTGGAGATTACGCCGATTGGCTTCGCGGGGCCAGGATGTCGGGTTCCAATGCTGCTGACCAGGAAAAGCTGCGCTCCACCTTGCAGGCGAGAGCCTGCGAACGTCTGTTGGCCGTTGTCAAGGGAGAGGGCGGCTCGGGATTTGAGCAGCCCGGGGTTCGCAGGCAGGCCCTGATATCTCTTCGTCATTACCAGTCATTCCTGGCCGATTCAGGCGTCGAGATTCGCACGGAAATCAGTGATCTTACGGTCGGCCGTACGCAAAAACTATTGGCTGCGCGCCCAGCGCTATCCGAGAGCTCCGGGTATGCTGCCTGGAGAGCGGAGCTGCTTGAGCTGGTAAGGGCGGCCGGAGCCTTCAAGATCGCGGGTGCGAAGAAAAGCCTGGATGCGATTCTCCATGGACCTGAGTTCTATTCAGACCTGGAGCTGCAGCTGGAGTCCATCCGGGCGCTCGGGCACCTGTTGAAGGGAGCTCTCGACCTGGTCTCGGCCAGTCTCTTTATCGAGCGCTTCAAGGAGGCGGCCGAGCTGGCTGCGGTCTCAGCTCTCAAGCTGCGAATAGCCTGCGCTACCGCGCTCAACGCGCGTCCAGATGATGACACTGTCCTTGGCCTTCTGCGTACTTTTCACGCCGGTCTTTTAAAGGAATCAGCCGAGGTTCAGCTGCAGATGCCAGCCATAGCGGGGCTCAGCACGCTGGCCCAGAGCAAGGACCCTGAGTCGCTCGATGCACTCATCGGGGTGCTCTCCTCGCCCGAGATCTATGATACCCAGGTGCTGATCGCCGCGGTCGATGCGATTTCCTATGTCGGCAACCGCGAAGCGCTTGATGAGTTCCTGCCCTTTCTCAAGCTGGTCGAGGCCTCCCAGGCTCGTGAGAAGGCTCTTGGTGACCACCTGATGAAGCGGGTGCAGGGATTGATCAGGGCCGAGGGGGTTGAAAGGCTTGCCTGGGTGATGAAACGCCTGGAGAGCCGCGCCTGCCTGGAGGACAATGTCGGCTACCTGGCCTCCAGCCTCAGATTGGTAGAGGACACGGCCTTGATGGCCATGCTGCTTCCCAGGGAGCCGGAGGGCCTGCCGGCCAATGGAAAGTTGAGCCTGGCCTGGACCGCGACTCTCGCCAGGCTCCGGGCGGCTGACCTGACTGAAGGGTTCGATGAGTCGATGACCTCCTATAAAAAGATGGCTGAATTCCTTGCCGCCCAGCCCCAGGTTGGGGAGAACTCTGCCGGAGCCCTCAGGGAATTTCAAAACAGGCTGCGCCAGCAGAGCCTGAAGTCGAAGATCCTTGCCCAGGTCATGGAGCCTGAGAAACTCGATGTCCAGAGGCTTCTTGATCTCTTCACCGCCCTGACCCTGGCCGACGGTTTCTCGGCATTCAAGGATTCCGAAGCGACTGCCAGCGCCAAGTCCTTCGCTCGCTGGATTGCGTTGCGGTGGATCGAGCGTCTCCTGTCCTCCGGCCTGCTTCCCGCCGGCCCGAAAGAGACATCGCTCTACGCCGGGTGGAACACCTACCTGGCGGCCGAGGAGAACGCGTCCTTCTGGAAGGCGCTGCCGCCGGGTCATCGGAACTCCTTTCTGAAACGCCTGGCGGCGTTGCGGACGAAGGATGGGAATAAAGACGGGCAGGAGTGAGAGTCGCCGGAAGGATCAACTGCCTGAGAGACGGTACCGGAAGATCGTGTAGAGGATCTTGTAGCCTGCCTTGAAGGCGCCGGAGATCGTGCCGCTGATCTTGCTGACGCCTGTTCTGCGGCGGTAGCTGACGGGCTCTTCCAGGACCCGGAGGCCGTTCGTGTGCGCCTTGATCTGCATCTCGATGGTCCAGCCGAAGTTTCGGTCTCTCATTCCGAGCTGATCGAGGGAGCTCCTTCTGATGGCACGAAAGGGACCCAGGTCGGTGTGGCGGATTCCCCAGAGAACCCTCATGAGGAAGCAGGCGAGCTTGTTTCCCCAATAGGCCTGCGGGGGCAGGGCGCCTGGTTCTCGCTGTCCGAGTATTCGGCTGCCGATGACCATGTCGGCCTTGCCCTCTGAGATAGGTTTTACCAGGGAGATGAGCTCTTCGGGTGAGTCGCTGTAGTCCCCGTCGAGAAAGACAACAGTATCGATCTCGGGCTCAAGGTTTGCGATTCCGCGGAGACAGGCCGCCCCATAGCCTCTCTCAGCTTCATCCAGAACAACAGCTCCTTCCGCCCGGGCAATCTCGGCGGTCAGGTCGTCACTGCCGTTGTCGACAACAAGCAGCAGGGAGATCTCCTCGCGGGGCAGATCCCTGATGACCAGGGCTATCGAGTCCTCCTCATTCAGGACGGGGATGATGACTCCCACCTTCATGTCGCAGCCTCAGAGTTGGCGCGCTATGCGGTCAATTTCGATTACCTGGCGGAGCAGGGCTTCAAATTGATCAAGGCGGAGTGAGTTGGGGCCATCGCAGAGGGCTTCATCCGGTTCAGGATGGACTTCGAAGAAGAAACCATCGCAGCCTGTTCCCGCCGCGGCCCTGGCAAGATGGGGTATCATCTCCCGTTTGCCGTCGCTCCTGTCGCCAAGGGCCCCTGGTTTCTGGACACTGTGGGTTGCATCGAAAATTACGCAGAAGCCGCCTTCGCGCATGGTGGGGATGCCTCTGAAGTCGTTCACGAGATCACCATGGCCGAAGGTCGTCCCTCTCTCCGTAATCAGGACGCCGGGAGTTTCCGGTCCTGTCGCCGCCGCCGCCCGGGCGGGAATATTGGCTGGGTCGAGGAACTGTCCCTTCTTGATGTTGACAAGCTTGCCTGTCGCGCCGCAGGCCTGGAGCAGATCGTTCTGGCGGCAGAGAAAGGCAGGAACCTGGAGGATGTCGAGCACCTCGGCGGCCTGGTTGACCTCCTCGGCGCTGTGAACATCGGTTGTTACCGGCAGACCCGTCTCCTGCTTGACCCTGGACAGGATGTCCAGCCCCGCTTCTATGCCGGGTCCACGGTAGGACAGATGAGACGATCGGTTGGCCTTGTCGTAGGAGCCCTTGAAGACAAAGGGAACCTGCAGCTTATCCTGGAGGCGTACAAGCTCAGCCGCGATGGTGAGGGCTAGCTCTTCGCTCTCGAGAGAATCCGGCCCAGCGATGATCAATGGAGGGGATTTCGCCCCGACAGCCAGGCTGCCGGAGGTCAGTAATGGGGTTTCAGGGGCGAGGTGGCTCATTCTAAGGAGGATTCCAGGTCTTGGTTCAGGTCATCAGGGTCGTCAGCATCAACGCCAGGCTCGTCGGTTTTGTCCACCGGGGGAGGTTGTTTGCTCGCGGCTTCGACCCGTTTCAGGTTGCGTCTCAACTCAAAGAGCATTTCAGCGTTACGTTGAATCTCCTCTTTTTCCAGCAGATTGTCTACAAGGTTTCCCGGGATGTTCTCGAGCCCGAGGTAGCTTCCGCAAAGCGCGCCGGTGATGCTGGCGATGGTGGACATATTCCCTCCCAGGCGGAGAATCCTGTTCAGGGCGTCTCCAAAGCTCTGGGGCTTGTTGAGGAATTGACGCAAGGCAAGAAACAGGACTGGCACCACGTAATCGGTCAACTCGTCCCGGCTCGGGGGATATTCTTCATCAGGAGAGATCGCGAGGATCATCTCGAGTGCGCGATGGTCGGTTTGAGAGAGGATCTTAGGAAGATCCAATATGGATTGAGCGACGCCCTCATTAAATTGACCCGCAGCTCTGGCGATATTGTCCAGTATGTCACCGAGGATCAGCTCATCATGGCTGACATTGTAGGCAATGAACGCGGCCGCCGCGGATGTTGCCGCAAGCGTCCTTTCATCCTGGTGGGTGATGGTGACGAGGGTCTTGACCTGGGCGGGGATTTTCTCTGGATCCCTGGCGTTCCAAAGCCCTATGGGAATGGCCCGGGTCAGACAACCGCTGCCGGCGTTCCCCAAAGGCAGCGCCGCGTTGTCCCATTCGGTGATGCCCTTGACGATCAGGCTCATGGCTGAGCTGTTGTCACTGGCGGGATCGACAACGCTCATGTCTCTCCAGAGAGGGATGAGGTGCTCAACAAGGAGCTTCGCGCTCTCGGCATCTGCTTTCAGGTCGCCACGCTCGAGGATCGAGGTGATCACCGCGTTACAGCATTGGGTATCCCCGGTAGTTTGCCCCAGGGGAGTGAATCCGTCCGGACAGGTCTGAAGCTCTTCGGTCAAGGGCTGGGCAACCGAGGCCAGGAAATTGCGCGAATAATTCCTGAGGGGAAAGGCCAGGGCATCTCCTACAGCCGCTCCCATGATGGCGCCGAGGTATTTTGAACGGAGGGTGTCGCGAGCTTTGAGCATGTTCCCGGGATTGTAATGCAATATTCAACCGTCTTCGAGGCAAAGCACGGCGGGTCTTGCCCCCAGGAGTTTGCGGACTGATTGACTCTGGCAGGGTGACTTGATAAGACAGGAGGTATCATGAGTGAGCAGCCCAGGCTATTTGGAGAAGTTGCGCTCGAGAGAGGCTATGTGAGCGTTGCCGATCTCTATGAGGCCCTGACGATCCAGGCGCGCCTGGAGGCGGCCCAGGAACCTTACCGTTTCCTCGGGGAGATTCTCAGTGAGCTTGGACATATGAGCGAGAAGCAGGTTCTCGAGGTTTTGAACGAACTCCACAAAGAAGAGAAATCAACCTAGATCATGGCTGGAGGGACTTCTAACAAGCCGGTCCCCGGCAGCTTGCTGGTTCCGCCGAGATACTCGTCGACAATCCGCGCGCTGGTCTTCCTGGTGCTGCCATTCTTGCTGCCAGTCTCGATACTCTATCGTCTTGTTCTTACCTTTCGTCGGCGG
>CAJWMA010000224.1 GCA_913042995.1 uncultured bacterium
ATGAAGAGTATGAAATCCCCGTGACAGAATTGCTCCAGTCACGGGGATTTTTCTAATTCTCGGTCTGTTCCGGGTGGTATTCCAGGTTGCTGAAAAGCAGCTGTCCTATCTCCTGCGGGCGATCCAGAGCCCTTCAGGAGGCTTCTGCAGCGTCCAAGGCGCTGTTCAGGGGGAAAGGGGCAAGTATTTGAAGAATCTCTTCTGTCCCGAATAACGGCCTCCTGACGGCGCATATACCTTACAAAGACCTGATCTTGCTGTTTTTGCCTGGAATCAACCGTTTGAAGCCATTTTTCTATCTCGGATTGGCTCCTTTATTTACCTGCGTTGACAGCCTTCTGGGTGAGCCATATAATCGTGATTGGTCTCATTTTTTTGTGTCTGAATGAACCGCCTTCCGTAAGTTCTGCCTTTGTTGATTATTGCTTTTTGCTGGTGGAAAACAGCTGAGCTAAGGGCAGCGAAGCGGAGGAAAGCCAGTCCGGTTGACCGGCAACTGGCTGAATTATTGAAGAGATTGGCGCCTGATCTCAGGTGAAGCCGTCGCCTGGTACAGACTGGCGGAAGCGGCTGAGAACAGCGGCGCCATTACTGGAAAACCAAGTTTATTAGCGGTAAAGCCTGCCCCGAGCGGAGGCTTCTATTGCATTGTTTTTATTGTCGCATTTTCAATGCGCAAGGAGAGTGAAATGCAGGCCTTGAATACATTATGGCGGTCCTGGGTCGTTCTGACCGTCATGGTCCTGTCTCCCGTTCTTTTCGGGCAGGCCGGGGATTTTGACCTCGAGATCCGACTCGACAGGGGGGAAGGGGGAGCCTACGGGCCGGGCGATACGGTCATGGCCACTCCCGGAGTCGTTTCGCGGGCGGGTGGAACGCAGGGCTGGTCCTTTGGTGTTCGTCACGATCCGGCTGTCTTGCAGGCCGAGAGCGTCACCATGAAGGGGTCTGATGCTGAGGCGGCGCTCGTCGCTCCCAGCTTTACTCTCACCGAGATTATCGAATCAGATGATGGAACTCGAATCGGCATTATCCAGGGTGTCGTACTTTCTTTTATCGAGCCGGCCGAGGTTCCGGTGTCAGATTTCTTCAGCTTCTGCTTCGCCAACTACACCGTGCTCGGATGCGCCGAAGGCGTTGAAGGGATAGCGACGGAAATCAACTTTGTCTCCGATCTTTCGCAGCCCGGCCGCGTTCCTGTTGAGATCAACCTGACCATTGATGGACAGGCGATTCTTCCTGACCAGATAACGGGCGCCGGCGTCAACGTTGCCTGCGCCATTCCGCCTGTTGAGGACGACGTCTCCCTGGGCCTCTCCTTCAGTTCCGAGGAGCCATGTGTGTTGCCGGCTGATCGAGAGGACACGCTCGATGTCCAGGTCGAGGTATCTAACCTGGGTAAGGAAAATCCCGTCGACCTGCAGGGCTGGTCCTATTCTGTGAGAGTCGATCACGAGCTTGTCGAATGTATCGCGGTCACTCCCGCGCCGGCTGTCGCCGCCCTGAATGGCGGCGAGGGGCCTGAGTTCCTGAATTACAAGCTCGATGATCGGGATATAGATGGGACGATCACCGGTATCAGTGTCGGGGCTGTCGTGCAACTGGGCGCTCCGGGTACAGAGGTTCTCAGCCTTGAACCCCTGTCCGCCGTCCCTCTCGATTCCATTACGTTGAGATCACTGGTCTCTCTTGTTGGAGACGATTCGAGAAATGTGGAACTCAGCTTTGTAGATACCACCCTTGGTGAAGACCGGCCGCTGGAGATCCTGTTCGTCGTTAACGGTGACGGGGTTGTTCCTGAGTTCGTTGAAGAAACAAAGACCGTGATCCTCCAGGGCATCCCAGTCGCTCTCGACCCGACATTCATTCGTGGAGATGCGAACAACGATGCCCATGTGGATATCGCCGATGGAATCTGGATCGTTCAGATGCTGTTCTACAACGGTCAGATGACAGCCTGCCTTCCGGCTGCGGATGCCAACAATGATGGGGCGTTGTCCATCTCCGATGCGCTGTACATCATCAACTACAGGCTGCAGCCAGGTTCCACGAACTTCGCACTCTACGCTCCGCCCGATGGGCCCTACCCCGATTGCGGGACCGTAGAAGGTCTCGGAATTGATGATTGCGAGCCTGGGTCACATGTATGCTTCCCCGCTAACTGAAGATTGTCAGTAAAAGGCGGCTCCTTCGAGGCTATCCAGCGTCTGGATGGGGATTCAGACTAAAAATTATCGCCACAGGGACAGATTTCCGAGGCAGCTGCTATATTCTGTAAGCCATTAAATATAATGGGCTTATGGATACGGTTGTGGGTGGAAAGTTGAATTCTCCCTGTTCAGGCCTTAACATTGAACGTATCCCCGTAACATACCTTGTCCGCGATTCCAGCGGGCAGAATGGTTCTGAATAATACGGCAGTTGATGAGGGGGAATTTCAGTTTCGCAAACTGCGGACCTCCAGTTGAGGAGAATCCGGGTCTCTGAGGCGGCCTGAAATTTCCCGAGTTGAATAAAAGTTCCCGTGGGCTACCTGGAGAAATCCGGTAGAGGGGTACTTAATGAGTTTTGGCAGGATGCCGGATGTTCCTCCTGTGATACGATCTTCTTTCTGGATCTTCCTGGCATCTGACTGGTTTCCACCCCCAGAGAAGTGATTATGCTAAGAGAGTCTTCCCTCCCCGTTTTTCCGCGTTTCGTTCGCCTGCTGAGTCTCCTGGTGCTTCCGGCCCTGGCGGTTCTGCCTGCCTGTAAATACGATTCCGCGGATGTTGAATGGACCATTCCCGCCCGCGGTGATAGCGAAATCATGGCTCAGCCGGTCATAGCTGTCCGGCTCACCAATACGATGACCGCGTCCGACATCACGAATACAGAGTCGGGAATGATTACCGTGACCGGTGACCAGACCAGCGGTGAATACAGCGGCACGATTGTCGCCGCCAATGAACAGGATGTTTTCAGCGGCCAGACGATTGCGGAGTTCCAGGCTGGAATCAACCAGCCGCCCGAGCTGATCGATCCCCTGGATCCTGAGGCGGGAGTAGAGGAGCCGGCGGGGGACAATACCCTGGTGTTCCTGCTCAGCCCGCTTGAGCAGTTCAAGCCCGGTGAACGGATTACGGTGAAGGTGTCTGAAAACGTCACCGTGCTCAACGTTCCTTTTTCAGGCCCCTATGTTTTCAGCTTTACCGTTGAAGGCGGAGAGGCTCGCTCGGAGGGGGAGCTTTTTGTGCGTGAGACCATCCCGCTGCAGTCTTCCGGGGCCGCGGGCCTGAGACCGGCGGTGACCGCCTATCTCAGCGAGAACATCACCGCCGGGACCGAGAGTGACGCGGTCAGGGTGATGGGGGGACAGTCTGGAAGCCACGCGGGCGGCGTCTCGCGGCTGGAACAGAACGATTTGTTGACCAGCGTGGTTCATGTTCTTGAGGCCTCTGACAGTTTCCTGCCCGGGGAGAAGGTCAGCGTGGCCTTCACCAGCAATATCAGCGCCGCCGATTCGTCTCCATTGTCTCCTTACCAATTGATCTTCCAGGTTCGTCCCGGTCTGAACGAGGGCGGCTGGGAGCCGGATTATCTCGAGCCATTGGCGCCTGATCGGGCTGTCGCAGTCCTGGCGGCTGATTTTATGCCGGGCTCAGGGGCGGTTGAGTTGCTCACTGTCAGCTCCACCCTGGCGACTCTCTACAATTCCCAGGGGCGCCAGGGTACAGCCGCGGTGCCCGCAGGCTGGACCTTTACGGATGCCGTGGCTGTGGATGCGGACGGTAATGGATCGGTCCAGATCGTGGCGATGCTTCTGGGTTCCCAGGGAGAGCTGCGGTTGCAGGAGTACCGTGTTGGCGATTCGGGCGCGATCTCTTCTACCGAGTCCCGGTTGGATTTCGCAACCCTTTTCGATGGGGATGAGGGGGGCTCCTCGGCCAGTCTTTATCTTGCTGACCTGGATTCAGACGGCTTGCCGGAGCTGATGGCCCTGCATGGGGATGGCAGCTTTGCCGCTGACGCGGTACCTGGCCTTCCCGCCGGACTTGGCGATTTTGGTGACCTTGGCGACCTCGGACTCCCGGTGGAAGAGGAAGAGCCGGAGTCCACCGGCTACCTGACCATCTTTCAGCTGACCATGGGTCTTCCCGCTGATGGCCAGTTTGACCTCAATGATCCCGAGAATCTTCTCGAGCTCCAGTTCGCGCCTCTGCGCAATCCCATCTCGGGATTTGACCCGAGCCGGAAGATCCAGCTTGCGGACCTCGACAACGATGGCCGCCTGGACCTGGTCAGCGAGGCGATGGACGGCGACCTGGCTGGAAGCCTGGTTCTCTATCGAAACCAGACCACCAGCGCCAATCCTTTCTCTTTCCGGAAGGTGGGAGCTCTGAAGGATTCCGCCGGAGGCGATTACGCTCCTGATGCGTGGATCGTTTTTGATTTTGATACAGATGGAGATGCGGATGTCATCTCCTGGAAGGACAGCTCAGCCCTCCTGCATGAAAACACCTACCGGGATGTGGGTGACCTGCTCGCGGGGGGACTTGATGGAAGCAATGACCTGCTGGGAAGCCTCACCGGCGACGAGCCGCGCGGACTCCTCTTCGAGGAGGTCGTTCCCGAGACGGCTGATCTCAACGGAGTCGTCGCTCAGCGGGGAGACCTCCTGGAGGCCTCCAACCTCGATGGAGATCCGCTTGGTTCCGCTGACCTGGTGGTCGGCGGCGCAGGCGAAGAAGATCGAGGCAGCCTCGTCGTTCTGAGAAACCAGAGCATTCCGGGCGTCGGGCAGAGTTTCGAGAAGATCGAGCTCGATGCCGGAGAGGCGGGAGTCGTCTCGGGCCTCGCGCTGCTTGATCTCAATGGAGATACAGGCCTTGATGTCGCCACGGTCTCCGATGATTCTCCGCTGGTCTATGGGTCGCTCGGAGTCCAGGCCGCGACGGTTCCCGATCCTACCCGCTACCGCCTGCAGCCTGTGGATGAGAATGGCAATGACGTCACCATCGATCACCTGGCAAGCCTTGAAGCGAACGATGTCTTCGGGGTGAAGGTCTTTGCGGATATCCAGGCCTCTTTTTCAGGTTATTCCGTAGCCCTCGACTATGAGCGGTTTGAGCTTGATTACCTCGGCTTCACCGAGCCATCCGGGTTTGAGCAGTTGGCCTTGTTTGAGGCCTGTCCCCAGGATGAGAGCGATAACAGCTGCGCGGGGTTCGCCACCGCCTCGATGACCTACCAGCAGGACACCACCGGAGCCGCCTTCGACAACGTCGAACTGGGTGTCTTCAGGTTCCGCTGCCGCCAGGTCTTCGGGCGCACCGACACTCGCATCGGGTTTGCCCCTTCCGGAGCTACGGTCGTATCCAATGTCCTGACGGCTGTTGAGGCGGGGGTCTCGCAGGAGGTCCCTGTGGAGGTGGGCGAGGCGATAGAGTTTGAGCTCGAACCTCCGCCTCCGCCGGAGCTCGAGGTGAGCTGCAATGTCCAGGAAAGGGGAGCTCTCTCTTCAGAGGTGCTCATCTCCTGGCAGGCCCAGGCCTTGCGCTACGAGCGCGTCAAGATCCGGATAGCCGACGGTCCGCCGATCTATATCGACTGGGACAGCGGCTCCTATCTCGTGGGGGTTTCCTCTCCCGGCGATGTATCCATTTCTGTTGAGGCTCTGCTTGCTGACAGCGATATCGGTCCGACAGTGATCTGTGGAGTGGTTCATGTTCCCCAGCCCGGCGAGGTGCGCTGTGGCAAGGAAGGCGAACTCAATATCGTGACCTGGGATTGGGATCCGGGGATTGCCGTCGAACAGTTCAGGATCTATCGAAACGGCTCCTTCAGGTCGAGCGTTCTGCCGGTGGGAGGCTTTATTTTTGAGGACAGCCCCTCAACCGACGATGGGAGTGATCTTTACGAGGTCAGCGCGGTCATCGGCGGCATCGAGAGCTCCAGGGGAGCCTGCAGCGGACTTGATCCGGAGCCCTGTGATACAGAGGTTCCCATTCGTTCGCCGGTGGTGGGGACGCTCCTGTCACGTTCGAGCTCTTCGGCTCCATTGAGGATTCGCTGGGACTGGATCAACGGAGAGGCCTACGATCTCATGAGGCTCGAGCTTCTTTTTGAGCCGGCGGATCCAGGCAGCGATCCAGTCAATCTCTTCGGTGAGACGGGTATGGAACTGGAGGGGCAGGAGGCGAACCGGGACTCCTTCATCTACGAAGGTGAGGTGGAC
>CAJWMA010000225.1 GCA_913042995.1 uncultured bacterium
GTCAGGTAAGGAGCCTCCTTACGACAGGGTCCTCAGCCATAGCCCCAGAAGCTCAGCAGGGTCACCTTGCCGGCGGTCTCTTTGCTGAAGTTGACCTGTTTTCCCTTGAGGTCGGCCAGGGTGAAGTCGGGCGCTTTTTTTCCAAGGATCTTCGCCAGCACCTTGCCGGCATCATCGGCTTCAAAGGTTTCGATAAAGCCCTGGCGCTGGGTTCGCGCGGCCCTTGCAAGCGCCGACCAGGGGGATTCATCAAGGAGCTTGCTGACCTCATTTACCAATGGACCGGTTTGCGATGATGCCTTCATCCCGGCGAAGGCGGCGGAGGCATTTTTGAAGACAGCGAGACCCTTTTTCAGGGTCGGGGTTTTTTCCAGGGTGGTGATCTCTTTGGCTTGCAGGTCGCAGGCCAGCGAGAGGGTGATCAGGTTGCCGTTGATGGAGACCGACATCTCGTAGTTGATGGCGATCCTGCCGATGGCTCCCGTTTTCTTATCGTTCGTGTATCGCTCTTCCCATTTATTCAGCGTCGCCTTGCTGCCTCTGAAGTCGAAGCTCGCTTTCTCAGTGTTGCGGATCGCGGTTCCCGAGGCCAGGGATTGCAGGCCGCACTGGATGCTGACAGGGATCTGGTTGAGTATCATCACCTCGTAGCTGGACTTCCCCTGCGCCAGTTCGGGCATTCGCACTCGCAGGGGAAGGTAGATCCCGACCATCTGGTGTGAAGCTTCCAGCTCCATCGGGGTCTCCCTGCTCTTGAGGCCGGATTTCTCTTTCAGGTCGAGGATGTCGTAGCTTGCGACCGGGCTTCCCTCTTCACCAGCGGGGACCAGTTCCCGAATAGCGAGAATTGAATTTTTTCCGGTGGAAGAGGTCTCGCTGAGAGTCAGCAGCGTGCATTTGAAAGCATCGCCCTGGGGTTGACCTTCGCCAACCGTCTGCGAGATCCGGGTGGTTCCCTCGTAGCGGATAACCTGTCCGGGCTTGAAGGAGTCGTTCGCTTCCGCCGGGGTTGGCGCCCAGCAGGCGCCCAGCAGAGTGCAAAGAAGGAATAAAAAAGTATAGAATGCCGGTCTCATAGGTTTCATCCCGTTGTCGGTTCGTGACGGACAGGGCGAGCTTCGCCCACGACAGCGGGATGCTATCGTGAAACCTCGATTCTGGCGAACTCATTTTCCGGATGAAGGAAGACCTGTCGATGAGCGAATCCCTTTTCAGTCTCGAAGGCAAGGTGGCCCTGGTCACCGGCGGGAGCCGGGGGATCGGGCTGTCCACCGCGCGCAGGCTGCTCAAGCGGGGAGCCTCGGTCGTCCTCACAGCCAGGAAGCTGGAGGGTCTCGAGGCCGCCCGCCTGGAGCTCGCCGAGGCCGGCTTCGACCGGGTCGCGGTGCACGCGGCGCACTCCTCCAGCGAGAGCGGCATGCGTGAAGCCTTCTCTGTAGCCCTGGAGAGATTCTCCGGCATGGACATCGTCGTGAACAATGCCGCCACCAATCCCAGCATGGATTCGCTTGCCGAGATCGATCTCGCCCTCTTTGACAAGATCATGGATACCAACCTGCGGGGCTACCTGGTCGTGGCCAGGGAGGGCATCCGCAGGATGAGAGAGCTCGGCGGCGGCGGGGTGATCATCAACATCTCCACCATAGCCGCCTGCAAGGCGATGCGGGGTCTTGGCGCCTACGGTATCAGCAAGGCCGCGGTGAACTCTCTCACCAGGACGCTCGCTGCCGAGCTGGCGGCGGAGAAGATCCGGGTGAACGGAGTCGCTCCCGGGCTGGTGCGAACGCGCCTGAGCGAGGCTCTCTGGAAGGATGAGAAGACGGCGGAGGATATGCTGAAGGCGATACCTCTCAACCGCATCGCTGAGCCGGGAGACATTGCCGGTGCCGTGGCTTTTCTCGCCTCGGAGGCGGCTGCCTATATAACGGGCCAGACGCTGGTGGTGGATGGAGGAATGCTCGCGGGTTGATCCGGTTGCTCAGGGGTTTCCCGAGCGGAGCTTTTCGACCTGTTCCATCGCCTGGGGATGGCCCGGCATCCGCTGCAGCAGGGCGCCGAGGGCGGTCATGGCATCGTCAGGGCGAGCTGTATCGGCGAGCATCCTGGCCAGGTTGAGGTAGGGTTTGTCGAAGTCCGGCGCCGCCGAGATCGCCTTCTTGAACTCCCCGGCGGCCCTGGCCGTGTCACCAAGCTTCCAGAGAGCGAATCCGTGGGTGTTCAGCAGCCCGCTATGGTTCGGGTCATTTTTGAGACCGCGAACGGAGATGGCCGCCGCCTCGCGGTAGCCCTCGGTGGCGTTGAGGATGATCGCCAGGTTGCGATAGGCATCGAGGTCGAGCGGGTCGAGCCGGATCGCTTCCTTGTGCGAGCTGATGGATTCTTCGATAAAGCCGCCTCTGAACAGGGCGAAGCCGAGCATGCGCTGGAGCTTCGCCGATTCGGTATCGTGAAGGAGAGCCTTGCGGTAGACGGCTGCCGCGGTTTCGAAATCTCCCTCCTGGAGCCAGGTGTTGGCGAGGTTCAGGGCGGCCTCTGTATGGGCCGGATTGTCCTGGATGACGGCTCTGAAATATTCGCGGGCCCGCTCCAGGCGTCCGGCCTGGGCCTCCAGGATTCCGAGGTTGTTGCGGGCATCTGCGTAGCCGGGGCGTTTCTTGAGAATTTCCAGGTAGATCTTCCGGGCCTCATCTTGATTTCCGGATTGGGCCGAGGAGATGGCGTAATTGAACAGCGTGTCGAGGTTGTCTCCCCGGGCAGCGAGGGTTGATTTGAAGATCGCCCTCGCCTGGAGAGGAAGCCCCGCCTCGCTGTAGGCGTTTCCGAGCTCCAGGAGATCGCGCTGGAAGTTCGGGTAGAGATACCTGCCCTTGAAGGGAAGAGCCTTCTTTCTGCGGAGGCTGTCGCTGCGGGGTATCTTCCCGAGGTCAGCGAGGTACCTGGCCGGGTCGGTCCGGCCGCGGTAGACCTTGACGATCTTTCCGCTCTCCTCGATGAGGAAGCTCGTCGGGACGACCAGGTCGCGCCTGTGGTTGAAGAGGTGCCGGAAAAGGATGTTCCAGCCGGCCAGGGTCTCCCTTTCGAAGCGAAGTCCGATGGAGGGGCCGCTTATTTTCGCCAGCAGGTCTCGCTTACCGTCGGGGACAGGGCCAAGATCGACCGAGGCGATCAGGTTGACCGCTCCCATGCGGGAGAGCTCTTTCCCGGTTGCGATGAGAGCTTCAAGATCTGAGACGCACACCGCGCAGTCACGTGAGAAGAGATGGAGGAGCAGGGGCTTTCCACGAAATTCTCCGAGGCGCCTCTGCCGGCCCTGCGGATCGGTCCAGGGAAGGTCGGGAGCTGCTACGGGCGCGACGAGCCAGGTCTCGATCGTCGAGCTCTCTTCAGCATCGGCCGGTGTCGGAGCCTTCGGGTTCTGGGGAACGGCCGGGAGTTCCTGCTTTGATTTTCGGAATGGGAGCCGGCTGGGTTTCTCTCCCTGGATGATCAGCCAGCGGCCGGCAGGGTCGAGCGCTCCGTAGCTTGTTGTCTCTCCTCCGGGCCAGCGTACGCTGACGGCGGGGGCCGTCTTCTCATCGCCCAGGCCGAAGCAGGTCCACCTGCTTGACTGGGAGAGGAAGGCTGCCCCGGCGCGAATGTCCTTGATCCGGGTCCTGCCGGAGCTGGTGACGCTGATGCGGGCGCCAATGGCATCCCGGTTGCAGCTACGGCCCTCGAGACGAACCCAGAGAGCGCGGTTGTCGCCGGGCCAGGTATTTCTCAGCAGCCTGAGTTGCGGTCCATCCCGGTTTCGAAGAGCGAGGTCGGGTCGACCATCCAGATCAAGGTCAAGGCGGCAAAGAGCCCGGCCGTCCTGGATATAGTCGACTCCGCTGGCCGCCGAGATGTCGATAAAGTTTCCCTCCCCGCTGGAGAGGTGGAGGCAGTTTCGCTCCCGGCCTCCCCAGGAGGTGTCCTCCCGGATCATCCGGTTGATGATTTCCCATCCATCGAGATAGCGTTGGAGGCGCAGCTCCTCGCGGGGAGATTGCGACACGACCTGTCGCCAGAAGAAGCTTCAGAGGTCATGTTCACTGCTGTTGGTCAGGAAGCCGTTTTGTACGTAGAGGTCCTCGTTGCCGTCGAGGTTGAAGTCGAGGAAATCGCTTCCCCAGGCCCAGCGGCCGAACCACGCGCCGCTGGAGAGGCTGACATCCTCAAAGCTGCCATCTTTCGCGTTGCTGAACAGGCTGTTTCCCCTGGCGTGGCGCCTGTAGACACTCTGTAGCAGCTGATCGCCGGTCTTGTAATCATTCCCCCCGGTGACCCGCCGGCCCGCCGCGCTGAACATGTTTCCGACGTAGAGGTCGAGGTCCCCGTCATTGTCGTAGTCTTCCCAGGACACGCTCATTCCGGCTCCGACATCTTCGACTCCGGCGGCGGTCGTGGTTTCCTCAAAGGTTCCGTCGCCCTTGTTGCGCCAGAGGTTGTTGCTGCCGAAGTCATTGGCGGTGTAGAGGTCGGGGTAGCCATCGTCATCATAATCTCCCCAGGCGGCCGCGAAGCTGAAGCGCTGATTGTTCCGGTCGAGTCCGCTGGTCTCTGTCGCGTTTGAGAAGCGGCCGCCGCCGAGATTCTTGAGGAGGATGTTGGCGGCGCCGTTGTGGGCCTCGTGGTAGGGGATCGGCAGCCTGGTTCCGGCGGAGTTCGAGCCGCCTCGCCAGAACACATAGGAGCAGATGTGGATGTCGACCAGCCCATCGAGGTCGTAGTCCGCCGCGGCGGCTGACAGCGGCGTCGCGGAGCCGGTGATTTTTTCCGGGATCGCATTTTCCAGGTGGAGGAAGCGTCCGCTTCCATCGTTGAGTAATACGACCAGCTTCTGCTCGGTCACGAGGAAGAGATCCTGGTCGGAGTCATTGTCGAGGTCGAGAAAGAGAGCCTGGGATGTTCCATCCAGGAGATCCACCTCGGCTTCCCGGCTGGCGTCGCTGAAGGTTCCGTCCTGTCGACAGCGGTAGAGGAGGTTGGGCAGGCCCGCGGCGGTGAGAACGTAGAGGTCATCGAGCCCATCTCCATTGGCATCACCTACGGCCAGGCCGTTGTGCCCGTATACACCGACACCTACAGCCGCATCCAGGCGGCTTCTGAAGTGATCGATCGAGGGCAGGAGGATCCTGTTGTAGGAATCGTTCGCGCCCAGCGCCCTGGCGGTGACATCCTGGAAGGGGCTGGCTGAGAGAGTTACGTATCGTCGTTTCCTGAGCTGAAAGAAAGAGAACTTCCGCTCCCGGACCTTCCAGCCGAGCAGAGCCTCGCCGCTCCATTGATGATGTTCACCTTCGGCTGATGGGCCTGAGAGCGAGAAGAGGATCTCGATCTCGCTGAGTTCCTTTCCTTCCGAGATGCCGGTGACCTTGAGCTCCGCCGCGGTGAGAACCTCCAGGGGGTCGATGCTGGCCAGGATACTCGCGGGGAAGGCTGAACGTTCGACAGACGGGGCTGGAAACCCCATCTCTTCTACGGCCCTGATTTCTTTCGACTGGTAGAGCGGAAGCTCTCCAGGGGATTTGAAGGGGCTCGCCTTGAAGTCGTCAGAGGTGATGGACTCGTATTCTTTAACCGCTGTTTCGGATCCAGGATGGAGAAAGAGACGTTGGAGCGTCTTGAGAGGTTGGCGGAGCTCTCTCTCCCTGGTTTCCACGATGAACTTATCGTTTCCCGCCACCGTCTTGACCCTCAGCTTTTCCACTGGGCTGTAGGACGGAGTGGGAAGCTGGATTTCAGTCCAGCTCCGGCCGGCCGCCGGGACAAATTCGGGGGAAGCTCCGGGACCGTAGAAGACCCAGAAGACTCCCGCGACCAGCAGGATGCTTGCCGTAGAGAAGAGCAGGATTCGTTGTTTCATTTCAGCTGAGGCCCCGGGTTTCGAGTTCCAGGTTTCTTTTGTTGTACCCTCCGGGGGGCGTTTGCGTGCATGGAACTGTAATAAACCTGTCCACGGACGGCAATCATGCTCAAATCCCGGTTTTTTCGCTGCAGTGTTCCCGCAAGTCTTTACAATCTCCGTAGTCGTCGTCTCGAGCAGGTAGGGGATATAGCCAGGCCGACAGGAGGTTCCAAATGACCCGGATTCGAAACTGTTTCAACAGGAGTTTCATTTATTTTGCGGCTCTCTTCGTTTGTTCGTTCGGGTTCGAGGCCGCTGCCCAGGGACTGCC
>CAJWMA010000226.1 GCA_913042995.1 uncultured bacterium
TGGGAAAACCGCTCGGCCGCAGCCAGCCCATCTTCTGGGAGCACGAGGGCAACCGTGCCCTTCGCGATGGAAAATGGAAGCTGGTAGCGAAGGGAGCGAATGGTCCCTGGGAGCTCTATGATATCGAGGCTGACCGCACCGAACTGAACGACCTGTCGCGGAAGCATGCCGACCGGGCGAAGAGCATGGCAGGGAGATGGGAAGCCTGGGCCATCGCCGCGAAGGCGAAGCCCTGGCCCTGGGGTCCGAAGAAAAAAAAGAACCAGCCGAAGGCCAGGAAGAAATGATGCGCGTCCCGCGAATCCTGGCGGCTTTGATCCTGCTGGCATGCTGCGCCAGGCTCTCCGCCGCCCCTGTGAAACAGCCGAATATCATCATCCTGGTCGCCGATGACCTCGGCTGGAACGATGTCGGCTATCACGGCAGCGACATCAGGACCCCTGCGATCGACCGCCTGGCAAAGACAGGCATCCAGCTTGATCGATTCTACGTCTGCCCGATCTGCTCCCCCACCAGGGCCGGGCTCCTCACCGGACGCTACCCGCATCGCTTCGGCCTGAGAGACACGGTCATTCCTCCCTGGAGGAAGTTCGGTCTCGAGCTCTCTGAGCGCACCCTGCCGCAGATCTTCGCGGAATTCGGCTACGAGCGACGCGCCTGTATCGGCAAGTGGCACCTCGGCCACTACAAACGGGCCTACCACCCCATTGAACGCGGCTTCACTCATTTCTACGGCCACTACAACGGCGCCATCGACTACTTCACCCACCTGAGAGAAGGAGAGCGCGACTGGCACCGCAACTTCAAACCCTCAGCCGATGCCGGCTACTCAACCGAGCTGCTCGGCGAAGAGGCTCTCCGCTTCATCAAGAGTTCTCCCGCTGGAGCGCCCTTCCTCCTCTACCTGCCGTTCAACGCCCCGCACGGCCCCCTGCAGGCACCGAGAAAATATCTCGATGAATACGGCTACGATGAAAAAAGCGGCTCCTTCAGAAAGAAAAACAAGCTCCAGGCAAGAGATGAATATGGCGCGCAGGGGCAAGGTAACCACAAGCGCCAGACCTTCGCCGCCATGGTCACGGCGATGGATACGCAAATTGGCCGCATCCTCGACACCCTCGACGCCGAGGGGCTGGCCGAAAACTCGATCGTCCTTTTCTTCAGCGACAACGGCGCCACCCTGAAGATCGGCGGCAGCAACAAGCCACTGCCAGGAGCCAAGCACTCGGTTCACGAGGGAGGTGTGCGCGTGCCGGCGGTGATCCGCTGGCCAGCGGGGCTGAAAGGTTCCCGAAAGCTCGACATGCTGATGGGCTACATCGATGTCCTGCCGACCCTGGCCGGGCTCGTCGGCGGCGAACGCAAAAGAGGAGACAAGCCGATGGATGGGGTGGATCTCAGCAACGTTCTTCAAGGCGGGGCGAAGGCTCCCGAGAGAACTTTTTATCTCGGCCAGAAAGCCGTCATCAGCCAGCAGTGGAAGCTCATCGAAGGAAAGCTCTACAAGATCGATACCGACCCCACAGAAAAGAAAGATATCAGCGAGAAGAACCCCGCGATCCTCAAGCGCCTGTCGCGGGAGCTGGCAGCCTTCGAAAAGCTGGCCGGCAAGATCAAGGTCGCCCCCTACAGCAGCGGGCGTAAGGACTTCAAAGCTCCCGGGAACTGGCAAATCGAAGCGGAACGGAAAAAGAAATAAAGGAACACAATGCCAGGGGGTTCCGAGCAAAGAGCCGTACCGTTGCTGACCCGCTTCAAGGCCGATGACCTTGAAGACCTGGCCGAACTGCTCAACGACCCATCGATCTCCGAGTTCACCACCGTCCCCCATCCCTACACCCGCGGAAACGCCCGGGAGTGGTTGAGGTTCGTGAACCAGACCACCCGGAGGCATGGTGAGACGCGCCAGTTCGCAATCCGCCACAACAACCTGCTCGCCGGAGGTTTTGATTTCCGCCGTCTGCAAAAGGAACACAAGGGAGAGATCGGCTACTGGCTAGGCTCATCCTTTCGCGGCCTGGGGATCATGACCGAGGTTGTCGGCGCAGCCTGCCAATACGCCAGGAAACGCTGGAAGCTCGAACGAATCGAGGCCTTCGTCTATCCTCACAACCAGGCGAGCATCAGGGTTCTCGAAAGATGCGGCTTCAGCAGAGAAGGTCTCCTGAGAAAATACTACAGGAGAGACGACGAACTGGTCGATGCACTGCTCTTCGCCAGGACCTTCTGAATTCGGGTATTTTCAGCGTCTAAAGTGAAAATCTCAGCAGCCTTGAACCGGGAGTGAGTTGAAGTCCTGCATGGAAACCACCAATCCCTTGGATCCAAAGGAGTTAGGTGTTTGCAGGGGATTCATACTCCCGCCCGGTCAATCTGCACGAAATACCCTGTTCACACCCAAAAACTTGTATAGATGGGCGGTTCGACTGCAATAAACTATTAGAGTCGACTTTCATTGGACAGAGAGACCCCCCATGCGCAAGCTTCCACTCTTCTACCTCGCTGCCTTCGGACTGCTTTTCCTCTCCGAGGGCTCCCTGCACGCTCAAAAGCTCACGGCAAAAGAAAACGCCTTCTTTGAAAAGAGTATTCGCCCCCTGCTGGCGAAGCACTGCTACAAATGCCACTCAAAAAAAGCCGGCAAGTCCAAGGGAGGGCTCTACCTTGACAGCCAGGCTGGCTGGATGGACGGCGGCGACTCTGGGCCCGCGATCACAGCCGGCTCCCCTGCGAAGAGCCTGCTGATCAAGGCCATCAGCTACAAAGACAAAGACATCGAGATGCCGCCCAAGGAAAAGCTCTCGGATACCGAGATCGCTGTGCTCACCAGGTGGGTACGAATGGGAGCGCCCGATCCCCGTAAGGGCTCCAAGGCCGACAAGCCTGTCGCCCGCTCAACCATCGATATCGCCAGGGGCCGGCAATTCTGGGCCTTCAAGAAACCTGTCTCCCCCAAGATTCCAGCGACCTCCAACAACTCCTGGGCGCTTGGAAGCATCGACCGTTTTATCCTGGAATCGCTCGATAATAAGAAATTGAAGCCAGCCGAAGATGCCGATCGCGCCACGCTCATCAGGAGAATCACCTTCGACCTCACCGGCCTGCCACCCAGCCCTGAAGAAATAAATGCCTTCCTCAAAGACAAGTCTCCACGCGCTTTCGAAACCGTCGTCGACAGATTGCTCGCCTCGAAAAGATTTGGAGAGCGCTGGGGGCGCCACTGGCTCGACATCGCGCGCTACGGCGAATCGACTGGACGTACCCGCAACTTCCCCTTCACCTTCGCCTGGCGCTATCGCGACTACGTCATCGACTCCTTCAACAGCGACAAGCCCTATGACCAATTCCTCAAGGAGCAAGTCGCGGGCGACCTGCTGGCAAAAAAGAACCCGGATAACAAGCGTGACCATCTTGTGGCCACCGGCTTCCTCGCGATGGGCAGCAAGGATCTCAACGAGCGCAACCGTGAGCAGTACCTGATGGACAATATCGATGACCAGATCGACACGACCACCCGCTCGGTGCTGGCGCTCACCGTCAGCTGCGCCCGCTGCCACGACCATAAATTCGACCCGATTCCAACGAAGGATTACTACGCGATAGCCGGGATCTTCGAAAGTACAGAGATCCTCTCCGGGCTCAACGCCAGGGGACAGAAGGGCGGCTACAAGGCCTCCGACAAGCTCATAGCCCTCAGCACCAGGGTAAAACCTGATGGAGAGAAGATTTCAAAGACAGAACTCCAGCTGAAGAAGATGCAGGAGCGTATGCAGCAATTGCGCGCGGAGATGAGGGAAACGCAAAAAGCCCTTGGCGCTCTGAATAAAAAAAACGACAAGAAGAGGGGGAAGGACAGGACCCCTGCAGCCGAAATTGCCTCCCAGCGCAAAGAGCATCAAAAACGAATCCAGGAACTCAAGAAAGAGGTCCAGGAGGTCAACAAGGCGCTCAACAGGAAGAAGAATCGCGGCGGCGGTTCCGCGCCCACCGGCGACTACGCCATGGGCGTCACCGATGCGCCAAAGGCGGTCAACAGCAGGGTTCGAATCCGTGGCGAGGTATCCAATAAGGGCAGCGAAATTTCCCGTGGTTTCATCCAGGTCCTCAGCGGCAAGAAACGTCCCCACTTCAGCGGAAATTCAAGCGGCCGCCTGCAACTGGCCAGCTGGCTCACCAGCAAGGAAAACCCCCTGACCGCACGCGTCATGGTCAACCGGGTCTGGCACCATCTCTTCGGACGAGGAATCGTCCGGACGGTGGACAATTTCGGTGAAACAGGAGAGCGTCCCAGCCACCCCGGGCTTCTCGACCACCTCGCCGTAGACTTCCAGGAAGACGGCTGGTCCATCAAGCGCCTTATCCGCAAGATGGTCCTCAGCCGGACCTATCGCATGAGCTCGAACTACAGCGAGGCCCATTACGCTGTCGACCCAGGCAATGAGATGCTCTGGCGCATGCGGCAGAAACGCCTCGACGCCGAGAGCCTCAGGGATTCGATGCTCGCCATCGGAGGAGAGCTCGAGCTCTCACGGCCGGTCGGTTCACCCGTCATGAAGCTACCCATCGGCGAGATCGGCAAGAGCATCGCCCGGGCGAAAAAAACACTCGACGGGAACTACCGAAGCGTCTACCTGCCCATCATGCGCAGCTTCGTGCCGCAGATCCTGCAGACCTTTGATTTCGCCGAGCCCAGCATGGTCAAGGGAAACCGCGATGTCACGACCGTGCCGACCCAGGCTCTCTACCTGATGAACAACCCCTTCGTTCACAGGCAATCGAAGAACCTCGCCCGGATCCTGATGGAGAAAGATGGCCTCACCAACGCCGAACGTATCGAGCTGGCCTACAAGTTAGCCCTCTCTCGCGCCCCAACCACCTTCGAAGCGGTCCGGTCGCTGACCTATCTGAAGAGCTTCCAGGACAGGCAGGAAAAAGGCTCGAACCCCGACCTGAACGCCCTGGCCAGTCTCTGCCACGCGCTCTTCTCTGTCGCTGAATTTCGCTACATCAACTGATCGCTACCTCAACCAATCATTGCCAAGATATAGAAACATGAACAGAACACCTGAAAGCTTACCCCCGGAAATCAACGGCCTGCTCTCGAGACGCAGTCTCCTGCAGACGGCCTCCTGTGGTTTCGGCTACATGGCCCTGATGGGGATGTGCGGTGAGGCCGCGGCGCGTGATGACACCTACAAGAATCCCCTCGCGGTTCGTCCGTCGCATTTCAACCCCAGCGCCAAGCGGGTGATCTTTCTCTTCATGCAGGGTGGCCCCCCACAGGTGGATACCTTTGACTACAAGCCCCAGCTTCAGAAAAACGGCGGCAAGAAGGTCGGCAATGGAACCCTGATGCCCTCCCCCTTCAAGTTCAACCGCGCGGGCAAAAGCGGACTGCAGATCTCCGAGGCCTTCCCGAATCTCGCGAAGCATGCCGATGATCTGTGCCTTCTCAACGGCATGCACACCACCAACCCCGCCCACCCGCAGGCGACGGTTCTCGCCCATACCGGCAGCATCAACTTCGTGCGCCCCTCGGTGGGTTCCTGGGTACTCTACGGGCTCGGAACGGAAAACAACGACCTCCCCGGCTTCATCACCATCAACCCGCCCAACCGTCTCGGCGGTGCCCAGAACTACGGCAGTGCCTTCCTGCCTGCCTGTTTCCAGGGAACCCCGATTGGCTCGCAGGGAGCCAGCTCACTGCCGAACCTCTACAACCGGGAGCTGACCTCCGCTCAGCAGCGCAAGCAGCTCGACCTGGTTCAGAAAATGAACCGCGAGCTACGCGAGCGCTCGGGAGTTAACGATGAGCTCGACGGGGTCATCGAATCCTTCGAGCTGGCCTTCCGCATGCAGGGCAAGGTTCCCGAGGTCATGGACATCAAGAATGAATCGCAGAAGACCCTCGCCAATTACGGCATCGGCCGCGGCAAGGCGAGCGATGCCTTCGGCAAGCAGTGCCTGATGGCCCGCCGCTTCGCAGAGAACGACGTCCGCTATATCGAGGTCCACCACGGTGGATGGGATCTCCACAATGGCCTCAAGGCGAGGCTCACCAAGAACGCGGCATCGACCGATGCCCCGATCGCCGGTCTGCTCTCGGATCTGAAAGAACGCGATATGCTCAAGGACACCCTGGTCGTCTGGGGCGGTGAATTCGGCAGAACACCCGCCGGGCAATCGGCCAAGG
>CAJWMA010000227.1 GCA_913042995.1 uncultured bacterium
GCCTTGAGGCTGGACTCACAGTCGACACTCCACAGCTTTTTTCCTTCGGCAAGAGAGAGGCAGTGAACGATCCCCGTGGAGCCAAGCGTATAGACCGAGTCTCCCGCTATGGTCGGGGTCGCGCGCGGTCCGTTGTCGTAGCTGAGGTCGCCGTAGTCCGCGCTGTACTTCCATTGCCAGAGGAGCCTGCCGGATTCCGAATCGAGACAGACAACCCGCTCGCTTTTCTTGTCAGCGGGGCGGTCCATGGTCAGGACTCTCCTGCCCTTGACCGCGATCCCGCAATAGCCTCCGCCGATGGCTGCGCTCCAACGCTTCTGAACGTTTCCGGGTTCGAGCTTTTTCGGCAGGCGGACATCCTGCCAGACTCCAGCCTGGTTGATGCCTCTCCAATTGGGCCAGTCCGCGCAGTCGCCGGACCGGCAGGGCAGGAGGGAGGATAGAACCGCCAGGGTGGTTAGGGCCGCTGCTTTCAGTTGCAAGGGTGACAGGTCTCCTGGTGGGGGCGTTGCGTAGCGGAGCTTCTTCAGCGTTTCCCGGAGCGAATCAGCTGATGGCCCGCCCTTTTTCTTTCGAGACTGAATATCTTTCCCGAATCGAGGTGATCAGCGATCAGCTCGATTCCACACAGCAGGGTCCGGCCCCGCCTGGCTGCGAACCGGAGGTCGAGGGCGCCATCTACGTTGATTCCAGGGAACTCTTTTACGACACCCCGCAGCGGCGAGCCCGCCTGCGCGGCGATGTCGAAGGAGTCGAGCAGTTTTTTATCTCCGGCGAATACATCGAAGATCCGTTCTCCGGACTTCCTGTCTTCAAGCTCGGCGAAATAGAGCCGGAGGGTGAACCTTCCTTTGCGCAGTCCTTTCAGGGTGAGGTTCGACAGGTCGCTGGCGCCGGAGGCGCAGACCCACGGCCAGCCCTGCCCGCCGGTGATCCAGAGAGAGTGGCGGTACCGGTAGCGCGTCTCCGGCGGGGTGATCGAGACGCTGATCGCGGGAGACGGTCCGCCAACGCTGGGCTCATCCAGCCACAGGGTTCCGTTGGAGTCTACCCGGTCGCCGGGCGCTCCGAGATTGATACCGATCCGGATGATGTCCCTGGGCTTGCTTGCCCCCCAGGAGGCCCACTGCTCATGCTCCTGGGGCATGTTGACCAGGGCGAGGCCTACAGGCAGCGGGTAGCTGCAGGTGCAGCCTTCGTAGAAGTAGGGGATGTTGAGCAGCCCGCCTGCCGGGATGACGCTGTTGGTGCAGCCCGAGCGGGGTCCGCTGATGTGGATGGTTCCGCTCTCGCTGCGAAGGTCGTAGAAGGCGGCGGTTCCTGAGCGCATCGAATAGATATGGCCATAGTTGATGCCTCCATCGCATCCGTAGCTCTTGGGGAAAGAGCGGGGACTCGTGAGGCCGGTCAGCGGGCTGATTCGATTGCCCGTCCTGGGCTTTTCGGGCTTCCAGGCGTTCTTCTGCGTCGGTGGGCGGTACTGGGTCGGTTCGCGCTGCGTTGCGGAGTTCCTCGCCACCTCGTTTCGAAGAGTCTCCTGTTCGTCCGGGGCCAGGATGCGTCCCGTGTAGATGTCCGAAAGGACGCTCTTGAGAAGGGGATAGTCCCTGTTCTTCGCTTGTTTCGAGCGAGGGTAGTGCCAGTCCTTGGGCCTCGAAATCATGATTCCCGAGCGGAACTCCGGCTGCGGTGAGCGCTTGAAATGCCCCAGGGAGTCATCGAACCAGAGCACTCCGAGGGGAGCCCTCACCAGCTCGTCGGGGCTTGACCAGCCGCCGGAATAGTCGGTTGAGCCGGGTAGGGGACCATCCCGGGTCAGCAGGAGAAGGCCCGGGCGAACGCTGCGCAGACGAGAGCCGTGCAGTTCGAGCTTCCCGATGGCGGTCTTGAGCTTTCCGGCTTCCGCGGCCGCCAGGTCGAAAACAGCCGTTCCTCCAAAGGGGCGCAGCGTTTTGTAGACCTTGCCGGCGAGCTCTTCAGGGCTGCTGCCCCGCAGCAGCTCGGCGCCCCTGAGGATGAGCAGGCTTGCGAAGTAGGGGGGGAGGGTGTCGATTGGCCGGGAGTCTTCGATAATTGACACCTGGACGCCGGACAGGCCCTTCCTGCCGAGCCTGGAGCGGGCCTCGTTAGCTCCGGCTCCGGGTGAAACAAAGGAGACGACCTGCAGCTCCGAGGCGGCGGCGATCGCTTCGCCTAAGGACGCGGCGCCGTCGCCTGAGAGGATGCAATAGCCCGCCTTCTGTTCCGTCGCGGCGAGAATGCCTTTCGCCCGTGCGGCCCATTGCGGGGCGAGTCCGGGTGGAGGCGTGTTTCCTTTCGCCTCCTTCGTCGCAGCCGCAGCCTCTTGCGCGAAGCAGTAGATTTGGCCCTCTCGCGTGGTGACGATGAGCCTTTGATTGGCCGCGGCGATGGAGTGTATCGTCCCCTCGACGCCTTCCAGCTTCTCCCCGTAAGAGAAAGTCCTGCCGCCGAGCTCGACCGTGGTGGACGTTCCGGCGGGCCCGGGGCCGGTCTTTACCCGGTCTTCGTGCTTTTCCTTATTGACCGAGCTGTCGAGGACGATGTTCCCTCTTCGCTTGTCCTTCGCCTCTTTCGAGTCAGCCATTGCGAACCAGCCGCCGGGTATCCGGGAGAAGCCCGGCAGGGAGAAGTCCTTGAGCTTACCGGTTGCCAGGTCGAATCTTGCCGGATAGGCCGCGCTGCAGGGGACCACGAGCTCGTCGCCGTTGATGACGAGATAGCCCTGGGGCGAGAGTCCGCCAAAGGCTCGCGCCCCGTGGGGATGCGGGCCGTAGATGTATCCGCCGCGGTCGTTAAGCCAGGAGAGCTTGCCGCTGGCGGCATCGAGGCAGTAGACGAAGACGCCTTCGAAGGACCAGACCCCGGCGGCGAAATAGATTTTTCCATCCTGGAGTACGGGGCCGCCCCGAATCGGCCATGCTGAGATGAGACGGCCGTTACCCAGGAGACGCCGCTGCGAGGGAGCGGCCCTGAATTTCCAATTCAGCTTTCCGCTGGAGGCGCTAAGGCAGTAGAGGTGACCATCATCAGAACCGAAATAGACGCGTCCTCCGACCGCCACAGGGGCGAATCGAACGGGGCCGTTTGCGTAAAAGCGCCAGGCTTGTGATCCATCATCCAGGGAGATGGCTGTCACGCTGTCGTTCAGGGACGAGGCCAGGAAGAGCAGTTCGCCCATGATGATCGGTTCGTAGCCCGCATCAAATTGAAGCCTCTTGCTCCTGTAGGCCGGCTTCAGGGCGGGCCAGGTCTTTTTCCAGCTGAGCCTGGGTTTAGAAGGGGCCATCTCCGGCGACCTTCCGCTCCTATTCGAATCATAGCGCCAGGTCGGCCAGTCTCCGGCTCCGGCGGCTTGCCCTGCCGAGGCGGAAAGGATCCCGATCACCAGGAACAGGATGGTCCTGGTTAGACGGTGCAATGGCTCGGGGAATGTATCGGCTCGGTTATTCATCATACCTGGTCAGTCGAAGGGGGCCGTGTTGTTCTCGGCCAGTGGAATCTCGGTCCTTCTCTCCCCAAGCTCGCTGTCGGGCTGGAAGAGGAGAGGATAATACTGTCCAGACAGGGTAGTCCCCTGGGGCAGGATTGGAAAGTTGTGAGTCTCCTTGTCCGCAAGAATGTCGGCGTTCGATCTTACGCCATCGCGGACAAGATTGATCACGATCGCCCTGCGCGGACGCGATGAAAGGTTCTCGGTAGAGCCGTGCAGGGTGAGCGGGTGATGGAATACCCCGACACCGGCCGGCACCTCCGCCGCGAAGGGAGTATCCAGCTCCTTTCGCTGCCGGTCGTCGAGCGCCGCGCTGGCGGCGTTCATGTCTCCGGTCAGTCCAGTTATGGGGAGGAGCCCCCAGCGATGGCTGCCGGGGATATATTGCAGACACCCGTTCTCGACACAGGCATCATCCAGGGGGATCCAGCACGACAGATGAGCCATCGGCTCTGTCCAGGTCCAGTAGGAGTAGTCCTGGTGCCAGGCGACGATCCCTCCATGCTCGGGGGGCTTTACAAAGAGCTGGTCATGAAAGAGCCGTACGGCCCCGCCCAGCAGCTGGTAGGCGGCCATTTGTAGAGCCGGGGACCAGGGCAGGTCATGGAGCGCTGGTTCGAGCTGCCAGGCTCCGAGCGCGTGGAAGAGCACCCTGTTCTCCTCCTCGGCCTCGTTGAGATGAAACTCATAGAACAGCGAATGACCCGGATGCTCCGGGTCTATAACCTTGTCGAGTTCCGTCTTGAGCTGTTCGAGCTGGGTCGGATCGAGAATCCGGATCCCTGGAAGAAACCCATTTTCGTCAAAGTCCTGGAGCTGCTCCGAACTGAGAGCATAGTCCGTCCACTCGCGCGATGATGACGGGTATTTGAAGAGCCCGCTGAGGGGTTCGTGTCGGGTAGAAAGGTTCATGAGTATTTTTTTCCCGGGGGCCATCTTAACCTCGCTCGGTTTCGCGTGAAACCTCGGTTGTGGGCGTGTTTTTCCTGTCTTGATCGCCGGGATGGAGATTGCGCCGTTTTACAGAGCGATCTTTTACTGAATCGATAGCTTTGATAAGATCGACATCAGTTGGTTGCGGAGGGCTGTTTTGCGCTCCAGCCGATTTTCGGAGTTCAGCGGCTTTTCCGGAGAAGCTGAATATGCTTACAGTTTCTGGTTCATCCCGGCGTTTTTGCGACGGATTCAGCAGGCGTCAATTCATCGCCGCCGGCTCCCTGGGTGCCTTTGGTCTCTCCTTGCCGGGGCTCCTCAGGGCTGAAAGCGCCAGGCCTGAGGGCGGACGCAAGCGTTCTGTGATCCTCGTATGGCAGCACGGCGGACCATCGCAGCTGGACACCTTCGATATGAAGCCCGATTCGCCGCGGGAATATCGAGGTCCCTACGGGTCGATTCCGACCAGCCTTCCAGGCCTTCGGATCTGCGACAAGATGCCCTTTCATGCCAGGATCATGGACCGGACCTCGGTGATCAGGAGCTTTACCCACAACAACGGTGATCATTGGGCCGCGGCGCATTGGCTGCTTACCGGCTACCTTGGCGCGACCGGGTCCGATCGGAAGGCCAGGAATCCTTCGATGGGCGCGATCAGCGCGCATCTTCGAGGCTCTCATGAAAAGGGCGTTCCAGCCTATGTGAACATGAACGATGGCGGCTTCGGATTTCACGGCGCCTCGTACCTGGGGGTCGCCTGCAATCCCTTCAGGACAGGCAGCTACAGCTACGGCAATGAGGCGGGGATGCTTCCGACGGCAAGAGCTTCGAGTCTCAAGCTGGTGAATGGACTTACCGCCGAGAAGATTTCGACCCGCGTATCCCTGATGAAGCGACTGGATGCTCTGCGCAGTGATATCGACAAGTCCGGCGCCTTTCACGGCATGGACAGCATGCTGCAGGAGGCAGTCGACATCGTCACCTCCGGCAAGGCCCGGGCGGCCTTCGATGTTTCGCTCGAGGACAAACAGACCCGTGAGCGCTACGGGCCGGGGTGGGGAGAGCAGGCCCTGATGGCTCGCCGCCTCATTGAGGCGGGTGTTCGCTTTGTCACCCTGAATACGGGCTATTGGGATGACCATGGAAATATCAAGAAGGCCCTGGATAATAAATTGCCGCGGCATGACCGCGCTCTTGGGGTGCTGATTGAGGATCTCTCACAGCGAGGGCTTCTCGATGATACCCTGGTGATATCTGCCGGTGAGTTCGGCCGAACTCCGAAGATCAACGACAAGGCCGGCCGAGATCACTGGCCTCAGGCGCAGAGTATCCTGCTCGCCGGCGGAGGCTATCGTCACGGGCAGGTCATCGGTGCGACCAATGGCAAGGCGGAGCATCCCACAGAGAGACCGGTTACCCCGGCCGACTTCTGCGCGATCGTCTATCACGCTCTCGGTATCGATCCGCACCAGGAGGTGGTGAAGGATTTCTCCGGGCGTCCCAACTTCCTGCTCCAGGGAGGCGTGGTTCCGCCGGAGCTGCTCTGAGCCTGGCGCCTCAACCTCGGTGGTTTTCCAGGGGGCGGTCTCGAAGAAAAGAGGCCGCGCCTGGTTCAAGCACGGCCTCTTTGAATTAAATGGTGCCCAGGAGAGGGGTCGAACCTCCACTTCCTGTAAAGGAAACTAGGCCCTCAACCTAGCGCGTCTGCCAATTCCGCCACCTGGGCAC
>CAJWMA010000228.1 GCA_913042995.1 uncultured bacterium
TAAAAACGCGGCTTCTCATCAGATGTCGGCGGCGCAGAAACGCGCGCAAGGTCCTCGAAAGCGTCCGGAGCGTCATCGTAACCGCGATTCACTATGGAGAAGACGGCGCGGCGGGAATCGCCAACCCCTCGAGCGATCACGCGGAAATCGCATCCTACGCGCGCGGCACCGACTATCACCGAGTGGTTGAGAAGCGTCTGAAGAGCTGTTGTCGCCTGCTCAAGGAGCGCTTCGGAGGCGACTACCGCTACTATGTCGATACCGGGCCGGTACTCGAGAAGGCCTGGGCTCAAAAGGCCGGCATCGGGTGGATCGGCAAGAACACCTGCTCGATCGATTCCGACAACGGCTCCTATTTCTTTCTCGGAGTGATTCTCACCTCCCATGAGCTCCAGCCCGACCCGCCGGCTGTTGATCACTGCGGGAGCTGCACGCTCTGCCTGGAGGCCTGCCCCACAGCCGCCTTCCCCGAACCCTATGTCCTCGACGCCCGCCGCTGCATCAGCTACCTGACGATCGAAGAGCGCGGTGAGATTGTCTCGGAACTGGAAGAGAAGATGGAGAACCTGGTCTTCGGCTGCGACATCTGCCAGGAGGTCTGCCCCTGGAACAGCGAACCCCGCCCCCGCAGCGAGCCCGCCCTCGCCGCCCGCGAGGAGAACATCTTCCCGAGGCTCTCGGACCTGGCCACGTTGACGCCGGAGAGCTTTGCCGAGAGGTTTCCGCAGAGCCCGGTGAAGCGTGCCGGATTCCGGGGCTTCCTGCGTAACGTCATCATCTCACTGGGAAATTCCTCTGCCGGCAGCGGCCTCGAACATCTGGACCGGCTGGCCCAGCGGGCGGATATCCAGGACGACTCCCTCCTGAGCGGAACGCTCGAGCGCGCCCGCCGCAGGCTACTGGAAAAAAACAGCCCCGAACAAGGCAGGGAAATCCGCGAATAATTTCTTCGCGCGAAAATCAGGGGCCCTCCCGGCAGGCCTGCAATCCTGTCGGTCCTGCCCTTCCTGTGTTTTCTGGCTTACCTCGCTCACCGATAAGGCCAATTATGGCGTGTGGATTCCGGGACTTTTCTTATATATTTTTTTTATGACCTTCCTCTACCACCTGGCTCGCAGAAAGCGGGACGGGAACCGAGAGAATAAATGACCCCCCGGAAATCGTACCTGCGAATACCGTATCGGATTCAACCTCCGCTAACAGCGAGGTGTTCCGCTTGAACCCACTCGACGGCATCATCCTCGGCATCCTGCTGTTCTTCGTGATCATCGGCGCGTTGCGGGGCTGGTTCCGGCAGATCCTGCAGATCTCCACCATCCTCATTGCCTTTGTCGCCGCCTCCCTGCTTCACCTGGGTCTTGCAGACGCAGCGATGTTCGATGGCATCCGGCAAAAATCCGATGCCCTGGCCGATGGCTCGGCCTTCATGATCATCTTCCTGTCCTGCAGCATCTTCCTGACCATCATAGCCGCCCTCATCTTCGACCTCGGGAGGCCCGACCAGCTCTCCTTCTCCGACCGTGCACTTGGCGCCCTGATCTCGGCAGCCAGCGGCATCCTGATTCTCGGCTGCGTCTGCCTGGTCGCGAATGAATGGACCAAGCCCGAAAAGAAAGCCGGGAAAGAAGCCGGACCGGTCGCGGAGCTCATCAGCGCGAGCGCCCTGGTCTCTCCCCTTTCAGAGAGTTGCCAGGTCCTGATCAACCTGATCCCCGCATCCAGCAGGAAGCAGTTGAAGAACTACATCGATGAGGGAAAGAAGCAGATCGAGGGTATCCAGGGCGAAGACTGAGGGATCTCAGACGACAGGCTCGGCGTCCCGAACACGCAGCTTCTGCACCCGGTATCTCATCGAGCGATAGCTCATGCCCAGCAGCCTGGCGGCCTCGGTCATGTTCCCGCCCGTAGAGTTCAGCGCCTCGCGCAAATAGCCGGTCTCGATCTCCTCCAGCCGATCCTCCAGGTCCATTCCCCGATCGGGAATGCCAAAGTCCCGCGCCTGCGTCCCGGCGGCGGCCGGAACCGAAGGCTCCTGGCCGTGATCTCGCAGCTGGATGGAATCCAGCTCGCCGCCGGAGCAGAGGGCGACATGCCGCTGGATGATATTGTCGAGCTCGCGAACATTGCCGGGCCATTCGTAGCCGCGAAGCTTCTCAATCGAAGCCTCCGAAATACCGGTGAGCTCCTTGCCCATCTTCTCGGCGTGTTTGCGAATGAAGTAGCCGGCCAGCAGGGGAATGTCTTCCTTGCGGTCACGCAGGGGAGGAAGCTCGACGGGAATCACATTCAACCTGTAATAGAGATCCTCACGGAAGCTGCCCTGCTCGATCTGCTCACGGATGTTCTTATTGGTCGCCGCCACGATACGAACGTCAACCGGCTCGCCCCGGGTGCTGCCCACCGGTGTTACGATGCGTTCCTCGATAACCCGGAGGATCTTGACCTGGGTCGTCAGGCTCATATCCGCAACCTCGTCAAGAAAGAGGGTGCCGCCGTCGGCTGCCCTGAAGAAACCATCGGAGTCGGCCACAGCCCCGGTAAAGGAACCCTTTTTATGCCCGAAAAGTTCACTCTCAAGGAGGGTCTCGGTAAAGGCGCTGCAGTTGACCGAGATAAAGACCCCATCCTGCCTGGAGGATCTGTCGTGAAGAGCCCGGGCGACGAGCTCCTTCCCCGTGCCGCTCTCGCCCTGGATCAGCACGGTGCTGTCAGTCGGCGCCACCCGGTTCACCAGGTCCATCACTCCCTGGATGCTGCTGTGGTTGCCGATCAGTTCGTATTTACGCTGCCCGGCCTCTCCCTGCCCCTTCGCGGGATTTTTTCTTCCGGAGTTCTCACCCACCGCCCGATTGACCACATCCCGGATAGCGTCCACCTCGAAGGGCTTCCTGATGTAGTCATAAGCGCCAAGGCGCATGGCCTCGACTGCGTTGTTCGAGGTTGAAAAAGCCGTGATAACAACGACGGGAATCTCGGGAGCCTCGGTCGTATACCGGGCGAGGAGCCTCGCTCCGTCGAGGTCGGGAAGCTTCAGATCCTGGATGATGAGAACGATGCGGTCTGAGTACTTGCGGAAGGTGGCTAACGCCTCCTCCCCGCTGGCGGCCGACACCACGCTATAACCCTCCTCCTCGAGTACGAGGGTGAGCAGGTCGCGAAGATTCGGTTCGTCATCGGACACCAGCACCAGGCGACCTGCGCCGGGCAATACAGTCCCATTGCTGTTTTCAGACATAGCTCAAATTCAAACCCAAAACAAGCTGCCGCCACTGCAGACCCTCGGGCCGCAGGCGCCAGTCAGAAACCTCCCTCAACACTACCTGTATCGGCAGAGATTGTCGGTTCCCGACAGTCGAGGTGACATTTTCAGGCCTTCTACCTCATCTTTGAACATTAGCGGTACTTTCGTGACATTAACGCCACTTCGCGCCAGCTCTCAGCCGCCCATGCTGCCTACCATCTTGAAGATCGGCAGGAAGATCGCCATGACCATGCCTCCAACCAGGAACCCCATGATCCCGATCATGAAGGGCTCAATCATCGAGGTGAGTCCCTCTACGCTGGTTTTCACCTGGCGATCGTAGAAATCCGCGATCTTCTCAAGCAGCCCCTCGAGCGCTCCGGTGCGCTCCCCGATGGCGACCATACGGGTCACCATCGGAGGAAACACCCCGCTCCTGGCGAGCGGTTCACCAAGGGTCTCTCCCTCCTTGACACTCTCAGATGCCTCCTCTACGGCTCGGGCAAAGATCCTGTTGCCGCAGGTCTGGGAGACAATCTCAAGCGCGCCAAGAATGGGAACTCCGCTCTGGACCAGGGTCGACAGGGTTCTCGAGAAACGCGACAGGGTTACCTTCCTGAAGAGAGGACCGAAGACGGGAATATTGATCAACAGCCAGTCGCGAGCGGTGATGCCGCTGTCGGACCGCAGCCAGTAGGCCGCCGCCGCCCCCAGGGCCACCACCCCTCCCATCCAGTAGAGAACATTTTCTCGGAGGAAGAGGCTCGCCGAAAGCAACGCGGTCGTGATACCGGGCAGCTCCACGTTGAGCGTGGAGAACATATCCTCGAATTTTGGAATAACGAAGACGAGCAGAAAGAAGGTGATCCCGAGAACCATCAACAGCGAGACAATGGGGTAGGTCATCGCCGACTTGATGTCTGATTTCAGCGCGCTGGAGGCCTCCTGGTATTCTGCCAGGCGGTCCAGAACCGTATCAAGCTGGCCGCTCGCCTCGCCGGCGCAGATCATGTTGACATAGATATCGGGGAAGATACGCGGAAACATCGAGAGCGCGGATGAGAGATCCTTTCCACCCCGCACCTCCGCGCAGACAGCCTCGATCACGGAGCGAAAACCGGGATTCTCGATCTGTTCGCCGAGGATCTCGAGCCCGTCAACCAACGGGATACCTGAGCCCACCATCGTCGCCAGTTGGCGGGTGAAGACCACCATCTCGGCATCCTTCACTCGAGCCTTGTGAGCGGGGACCTCCCGCGAACGGGAGAAAAGACCGCTGAAAGGAACTGACCTGGCGCTCGGGGCCGCGGCCTTGCCGCCAGCCTCCTTGTCGAGCGAGATCACCGTCAGACCTCCCTGGTGGAGCTCCTTGACGGCATCCGACTCACTCTCAGCCTTGAGCACCCCGGTGCTGGTTTGCCCATCTGTTCCCCGCGCCTTGTATGAAAAGACCTCAACGGTCATCGCGAACCTCCCACATATTCAGCTGCCCTCTATTTTGAATGATTCAATCCCCGACCGTAACCCGGAGTATTTCCTCCAGGCTGGTCCTGCCCTTCAATGTGTTCAATATCCCGCAGCGCCTCAGGGTGAGCATCCCGTCCTCGATCGCTCTCTCCTTGATGTCCACCGCCGAGCCGCCATCGATGATCACCCGCTGAAGCCCGCTGGTAATCGGCATGGTCTCGAGCAGGGCGAAACGACCCTTGTAGCCCTGTGAGCAACGCTGGCATCCGACCGCCTCCATCAGCTCGGACTTGCCGGTCTCCTTTCCGGAGAAGCCAAGCGAGGCAAGGTAATCCGCCTGCGGTACAACCTCCATCGGCCTGCTGCACTCCTCGCAGAGGCTCCGCGCGAGCCGCTGGGCGCAGACGCAAACCAGCGCCGAGGCGGCAAGAAACGGATCCACGCCCATGTCCACCACGCGGGTGATACTCGAGGGAGCATCGTTGGTGTGAAGCGTCGAGAAGACCAGGTGCCCGGTGAGGGCGGCCTTCACGGCAATCTCGACGGTCTCCTGGTCACGAATCTCTCCAAGCAGGATGGTGTCCGGATCCTGGCGAAGAATCGACCTCAGCGAGGCGGCAAAGGTGAGCCCCTGCTTGGTGTTGACCTGGACCTGGTTCACCCCCTCGAGCTGATACTCGATGGGATCCTCTACGGTAACAATATTGTCCTCGACGTTCATGACCTCCCGGATCGCCGAATAGAGAGTCGTCGACTTTCCGCTGCCGGTCGGACCGGTCACCAGGATCATTCCGTAGGGCCGCGCGATGGACTCGTAGATGTCATCCAGGGCTTTCTGCTCAAAGCCAAGATCCGCCAGGCCGAGGCTCAGGCTGGTCGAATCGAGGATTCTCATCACGACCTTCTCTCCTGTGGCCAGCGGCAGGGTCGACACGCGGAAATCAATCTTCCGCCCCTCCATGGTGATCTGGAACTTGCCGTCCTGCGGCTGGCGCCTCTCGGCGATATCCAGGCCGCACATGATCTTGATTCGACTCACCAGGGCGTTCTGCATCCTCTTGGGCGGACGAATGCTCTCATGGAGAACCCCATCCACGCGATAGCGGACCCGGACATCGTTATCGAGCGGCTCGATGTGGATATCGCTGGCCTTCTTCTTGATTCCCTGGACGATGATGAGGTTGACCAGCTTGACCACAGGAGCCTGCCCGGACTCCTCGGCGAGCAGCCCCAGGTCAGCGGCCCTCGAATCATCAATGGCCTTCTGCTTGACCTCCACCTCCTCCTCGTTCATGTCGTCGAGAAGATCATCGACCATCTGCTGGCCGCGATTGTAGATCTCGGGAATCGCCTTGCGAATCGCCGGCTCGGTCGAGAGCACAGGCCGGATCTCACACGCTGTCACTATC